>JAURXW010000225.1 GCA_030654205.1 Bacteriovorax sp. | reverse complement strand
TACATCAATAATAACTCTTACACTCCCGGCATCGGCCACGATCGGCAATACAATTCGTCTTATAGATGCAGCTGGAAGTTTTGATATCAATAATTTAACAGTAGCTCGAAATGGATTAAAAATAATGGGTCTAGCAGAAGATATGACAGTCGCAAATAAAAATACTTCGATTGAATTAGTCTATTACAATGCTGCTAGCGGTTGGAGAATTAAATAATGAAATACATTCTTTTGATAAATTTATGTCTTCCTATGACTTCAGTTTTGGCCTCTGATCTTAATCAATTTTTTACAGGTACTCAAAAAACTTATAAGTGCCAAGAATTTACGGCCAGTGGAACATGGACTTGGAATTCTAAGATTTCACTCGCAACTGTTTTCGCCGTTGGTGGAGGCGGAGGTGGTGGTGGGACTAGTGGGAACTATTGCGGCGGTGGCGGCGGAGGTGGCGCAGTTGCTACTGCTGATGTCGTAGTTAGTGCAAGCCAAGCTGTAACTATTGGAACTGGTGGTGCAGGAGGAAGTGGAAATATTGTAGGAGTCAATGGAGGAAACACAAGTTTTGGTTCTCTCGTTACTGCTTATGGCGGTGGTGGTGGTGCTGGCAATAATACAAACGCTGGAAGTAACGGAACAGGTGGCGGTGGTGCTGGAAATTATTCTGGCGGTAAAGGAAGCCAAGGTGGAGCAGGTGGAAATTACCAATACAGCACGGGGCCCGCTATGGGTTGTGGAGGCGGTGGAGGAGCTTCTACACTAGGAGGTAATGGTACGGCCAATGGTTCAGGTGGAGTTGGTGGTCAAGGAGGAATTGGAGTCAATAATTATGGAGGAGGCGGCGGAGGCGGCGGTGGTGGTTACGCAGGAGCTGGCTCAGGTGGAGGAGGGTCTGGTGGAAATCCAGGCGCAAATGCTACGTCCAATACAGGAGGAGGCGGTGGAGGGGCAACTTATATTGCGGCCACAAATGCAGGAGGTAATGGGGCCACCGGTTATCTTAAAGTATGTTGGTGGGAATAATCTTTTTTAATTTGCTCTCTGGTTAAAGTGCAAGTTTTCTAAGTCTTTAATAAAATTAATCCATTTTGGATTTTCATTTAATATTTGAAAAGCATAAGTATTATTAGATTTTCGAGTTAAGTAGACTTGCAGGTCTACGGTATTGGAATTATTTATTGAAATTTCTAAATTATAAATGAGATCAGCTTTAAATGGAGTAAATGATTTTATTTTTAATCCTTTTTTAGAGACGTCTGCAATTACAAATTCGTGCTCCGTATTTTTAATTGTACCGATCATTTTAACACTATAGCGGTGATGTAATCTAATAAGTCTTTGTCTATCTAAATATTCAGTAAAAACAGAGGCAATAGACGTATTACTAAAAAAGTCTTTTAGCTGCATGAACTCACTTAACGATATGTTTTTAAAAATATTTCCTTTAGCAACAAAAAATTCTTTAAAGAGTTCTTCGTTAATAATAGAGTCGTTTGTAATTGAATATTCTCTTTTTGGATAAGTAAATTGAGGAAAGGTTTTTTCAATGAAAAAAGTATACATGTTTTTCATCGCAGGTTTATTTTCAAAATGTTCTTTAAATTTTGCCCCAACTGTTTTCAAGTTTAGAGCAAGTGCTATCGCTGGGGTGCCCATGTAATCAATTGTTCCGGTATTGGGAATATCTTCAAAAAAAAGTAATTCTTTGTAAAAGTCTTTATCTTTGGGATGTATCGTTATTAAAATATATTCAACATTGAAAAAGTCGAGACAATAATTATGCATATATTTTAAAAGTGGAAAAAATATTGATCCCCCAAACTCGCGGCGGAATCCCTTCTTGATAGCAAGAGCGCTAATCTCGGCATAAGTATTGCTACCATTTTTAAATTTTGAAATATCAAAAACTTTTTCCATGGGTAAGCCAAGCTCTCCTGCCTTGATTATACTTAAGGTCCCCACAACTTGGTCGTCGATTTTTCCAACAATGGTAGTAGTCGTAGGTAAAACATATTGAGATACAATTCTCATTCCGTTTTCTTGAGGAGTTATGAACGTTTGTTCGACATAAGCATCATGGAGTACACTATAGGCCTCTTCTAATTCTTTTGATGTGTCAGCTATTTTAAAGCTCATATTATTTGCTAGTGACTGCGGTAAATTTATAGACGTTCTTATAAAGTTACTTTTGATAGGTAGAGGAAGATTGTTGAAAAACAATTGTTGAATTTTTTTTGTAATTTTTTTTGTAATTTTTTTCATAATTTTAACTTGCTTTCTTGGTAAAGTGTAAATTTTCAAGGGCATCTATAAATGCTTTCCATTCAAGGTTTTCATGGGTCAGCTGGAAGGCATATATGTTTTGGTTACTTCTAACAAGTGAAGCTTTGACATAAATCACAGACTGATCGTTTATAAAAATACCTAAATCATAGACAATTCCTCTTTCAAATGGAGTAACTGACTTTGCTTTAATTCCTTTTTGAGATAGATCAGTAACAATGAAATTGTGATCAAGATCTTTGACGACACCTTTCATCTTGACGCTGTATCGATGATAAGATCTGATCACTCTTTGAATATTTAAATAATCAGTGAAAAGTGCGCCGAGTGACGTATTGCTAAAATAATCTTTTAAGTGCATAAAATCTTTTAGGCTAATGTTTTCAAACAAATTCCCCTTTTCAATAAAAAAATCTCTGAAAATTTTCTCATTGATTATTGAATCGTTGGTTGTTTGATATTCTCTTTTTGGAAATACAAACTGGGGAAATCGAGTTTTTACAAAATAAGAGTACATGTCTTTTTCTTGAGATTTTCCTTTGTAAAACTCTTCAAATCGATTTAGTGCATATTTGAGATTTAAGACGAGCGCAATTGCCGGATTTCCCATATAATCAATAACACCAGTATTTGGTATTTTTTCAAAGAACATCAAGCCATTATAAAAAGCTTCATCTTTGGGATGGATAACTATTAAAAGATTTTCAACATGAAAAAACTCTGTGCAATACTCATACATGTACTTTAAGAGTGGGAAAAAAATTTCACTACCATACTCTCTTCTAAATTCTTTTTTTATAGCGAGAGAACTTATCTCAGCATACGTTTGATTTTTTTCTATAAAGGTTGAAATATCAAATACCTTATCCATGGGTACCCCAAGCTCACCGGCCTTAATGATACTTAATGTTCCTATAACCTCTTCATCAATTTTTCCAATAATGGTAGTGGTAGTAGGTAAAACATAATGAGATATAATTCTCATACCATTTTTTTGAGGTGTTATGAAGGTTTGTTCTACATAAGCATCGTGCAAAACTGTATAAGCTTCTTCTAATTCAATTGATGTATTGGCAATTTTAAAACACATGTTTTCAGATAAGGCCACAGGGATTTTAATTGAACTTCTAATTAAATCACCCTTTACCGATACTGGTAATTGATTAAAAAAAGCTTGCTTTATTTTTTTAGTAAATTTTTTAATCATGCAAAAGCGCCTAATGTTTAATTTACTTTTGTAAAACAAAATTTGTAAAATCAATGATAATTAGTTCGGGGGCACTTATCACTTTTTCACCTTTTAATTGTGAACAAATCATCGTTAAACCTAATGATGCCAAAGTCTCTGCACCTACTACAACATGAGGAGCAGGGCAAGGTTTTTGATCTTTCATTTTGTCAAAAACTTGGGCCATGGCATCGACCACTTCTGGATTTAATCGAGGAGCAATAGTGACAAAAAATTTTAAAAAATATTCAACATATGAAAGTCCTTGTAAACTTCCATCAGGTAAATTCAATATTTCACGAATATAACTTTTTTTCTTTGATGTTGGAGGACAGTAAAAACCAACCGCTCCCCAAGCTGCAGAAAATGCTGAGAAGAGTGGCTTCTTTTGATTTTGAGCCTCATCATGAAGACTAACAATTGCTGGTAAATCTAAAAAATCAATCGTATCAAAAACGATATCCACTTTATCTACAAGAGATTTTGCATTTGATTCTGAAAGCCAGCCCATATGCGTTTCAATTTGAGCTTCTGGATTAATATCCAAAATAATTTCTTTTAAAGATTCAACTTTTGATTTTCCAATATGTCGTTGAAAAAATGCCTGACGATTTAAATTATGAACGTCAACAGTGTCACCATCCACTAATACAAAGTGCTGAAAACCAATACGGGCCGCTGATACGGCGAATGCACTTCCAAGACCGCATCCGGCCACTAAAAGTCTAGTAGAGCTAATTTTATCTTGAAGGGACTCAGGAATATATCCGCTGTTTCTTTGAAATAATTCTTTATATTTGTTCACAAATAAATCCTTGTAATTTAGTACAATTAACTAGTCGGGTATTTTGACAAAATACTTTAGCTTTATAGTTGGATTTATGAACTAGGTGGCCCTGAACGTAATATTTGTACTTTCGATGTCTTAAGGCCGGAAATAAAACAGGGGGTCATGACCCCCCTTTTAAGAAAATTTCGCAAATATTTAATGTTTAATTGGAATTTTTTTATGTCCCAATTTGCTTTTTTCCTTCTTAGTCAGCTCTACATGGAGAACGCCATTTTTTAAATCGGCCTTAATATTATCTGGATCAACTTCTTCATCAAAAGCAATATCTCTTCGAAATGATCCGTATGAGCGTTCTACACACACATAGTCGGCATCCTTCGTTTCAATTTCGTTTTTTTTCTCACCTTTAATAATCAGAGTATTATTTCTGAGGTCGATTTCAATATCTGACTCACTCATTCCGGGTACATCAGCATCTAATAAATATTTATTCTCTTTTTCTGTTACATCAATTGAAGGATACATTGATGATTCAAAAAATTGGGG
>JAURXW010000217.1 GCA_030654205.1 Bacteriovorax sp. | reverse complement strand
CATGATCCTAAATATGTTTGTGGTTTATCTGTTGATGCCAAGTTTCCATTTTCAATTGCTCGAAGAATAATTATTCCAGAGACCCATTTTGATGTTGAAGCAGATTCATAAGAAGTTGTTGGAGTTGATCCTGATTTACTGTAAGAAAATTGTTTCCCATCTGATAATCGTTCAACTAAGTAAGTGAAAGGTAAGTTGTCTGCAGTAGTTGTTGAGTTAAGGAATGTTGTTATTCTTGATTCTATATCTGCGCAAGAAACACTCGATGAAGAACCACTGCCAGTTCCAGAAGTTGTAGCGCTTGAATTCCCTTTACAAGCGTTGAGTAAAAAAAGTAGTAGAGTGATAAATAAAAAAGATGTAATTTTTTTCAATCGACCAACCTCATTTTTAAAACGTATCCTAATCTTAACATATATAACTATTTTTCAAAAGCTCCTCTAAAATAATTTATCTAAGAACTCTTGATAAGAGATGGAAGGTTGAATTTAATATTAGGGCCCTTGTTTGGGCATATGTAGATCCATTGAACCTAACACTTGTCGGGTTATTTCGGATGGACCCCAAGTTTTGTATGATCCAGAAGGCTATCTCGCTATTTTAATTTATGTTGTGCAGGTTTAATGTATTAATCTCTAAGCAAAATGCTCGTAAGTCATCCGCTTTGGCGATGGTGACTCTCGAAAAGTAGCCTCAAAGAAAAATATTGCCATGTAAATGAGTTGCTTTTTTATGATCAGGCGATGCTGCTAAGAAATGAAGTATTTAATATTACTCCATTTATAAGGTATACGGAATTCGTTAATTGTTTGAATCAGGGGAAAGAATTATGAAAAAAATAGATGAAATATTATCTTCTCTGGCCATAGATTCAAACGCAAAGGTTCCATCTTTTAGCGAATTAAAATCATATTTAATTGAGCAGCATGATAGAAGGAAAAAGCTCAGAGCATAATGAAATATATTTTGTTAAAGTTGGGTGCGGCCCAAAAAAAGGGTTCATGGAACCTTGCTTTTTATGTAAACTATTTACCATGAACAATACAAATATACTCACTCCTTGGAATGCAGCAGATAAACTTGCTTGGTTTAATGAACAAACAATTAAGCGCTCTTATAAAAATGAAGTCGTTAGCAAAATTGATGATTTAAAAAAAGATTTTAAAGTTGAGGAATACGGCTCCCTGAAAATCAATCCGGAACGTTATCCTCTCTATTTAATAAAATCTAAAAATATTGATCCCAAAAAGAAAACGATACTTATCACTGGGGGAGTTCACGGTTATGAAACGAGTGGAGTTTATGGAGCTCTTGCATTTTTAAAAGATGAAGCCAAAAAATTCACGGATATTTTTAATATTATCTGTGTTCCATGTGTAAGTCCGTGGGCCTATGAAACGATTAATAGGTGGAATGCTTTGGCCATCGATCCAAACAGATCGTTCATTCCAAATAGCCCAGCTGAAGAATGTCGATTATTTCTAACTGCGATTCATTCATTGAACATAAAAATCTATGCTCATTTCGATCTTCATGAAACGACAGACACTGACAATAGTGTTTTTCGTCCGGCCCTTGAAAAACGAGACGGAATCATCCAAGAGGTTTGGGACATTCCTGATGGATTTTATCTTGTGGGCGATACGGAAAATCCCCAAAAAGAATTTCAGAAAGCAGTTATCGATTCGGTTAGAAGAATCACGCATATCGCCCCGGCCGACAATGAAGGAATGATTATTGGTGTTCCTGTTGAACAAGAGGGAGTGATTAATTACGAACTCAAAAAACTTTCACTTTGTGGTGGTTGCATGGATCCGGAGTTTAGTACGACGACCGAGGTTTATCCCGACAGTGCGAAGGTGACGACAGAGAATTGTGTGAAGGCACATGTGGCGGCAGTGCTTGGGGGAACGGAGTTTCTTTTGTCCATCTTGTAGAAAACGGCGAGCTCATGAAAAGCATGGAGGCTTAAGAAAACCTCTTTATATCTTCATAAATAACGAAGTTGCAATTCTTGTTGATATATTAATTTAAAAATTATTTTGTTAAATCCGTTGTAGAAAATCAAGAACCATTTCTTTACGTTTCAGTTCAGCATCCCACAAAAAACTATGTCCTTCTTTTGCAAAGTAATGAACCTCTGGCTTTTTGCCAGCATCTTTTAAAGTTTTTTCAATTCTTTTGGTTTGATCAACTGGCCAAACTTCATCTTTTTCACCAACAGTTATAAGAATTGGGCCATCGTATTTTTCAATTTCAATTCGCTTTTTTACTAAAATATTGATTCCAGATATTAACCAAGAGCTCTTAGTAAAATCCATTTTGTTTTTATCGTTATTGATTCCACACAATGGATTCCATTGATAATCTGACTTTGGTGATTTTTCGGAGCATTTATTAATGCCTGCAGTACATAACCAACAGGCATGTTCCTTCCAGCCACCATTCCAAGGTCCTACGAAAACATCGCTTGGAGAGTGTGCGATAATACCATTAGGGCGATTGTCTGCAGTCATGTCTAAGCTTCCTGTGATTATGGAAAGTTCTCCGCCACGTGAATAACCGTAAAACACAACTTTATTATTACTTAGTGATTGAGTTCTTAGCCAACGGACAGCATCTAATACAATAGTCGCTTCGATGTTTGTAAGGGTTTGTTTTGGAAGCGAGCTTATACGATTACAGTCAAAATAGCATAAGACTAAGACTGCATAGCCTTGAGTTGCTAGAACATTTGCCTCCATATCAGCATACCGTTCTGATCCTCCTTCGCTTCCATGTAACATCACAATGGACGTATGTTTATTGGAATTATTTGGGAGATAAAATCTAGAGCCAGAAAAAGGGGTGATAGAACGAACAACAGGAAAAGTGCTTGCAAAACTTCTTAATGAAATTAACGTGATTATTAAAATTAATAGAATTTTCATATTATACAATTCTCTCAAAAGTTTTTTCATAAAATCTTTAAATTAACTTATTTTCTTAATTTATGTGGAATCACCAATAGCTTTTTTTTTGTTATAACATACCAAATAACATATTGGTGAATCGTATAAATATTTCAAATTGGAGTGAGAAACATCTAGGAAATGAACCCCGTTTTTCAAATCCATTTGACCTGCCAAGATAAGTATCACTTGACAAAAACACACATGGTAAGTGTGCTTACTACATATCAAGAGACAACATATGGAGGTTAAATGAAGACCTATACTCACAGTAAAATAGTATCCAATATAGAATTAAATAAACTTTGGGATGTATGGTCAGATATAAATCATTGGCATACATGGCAAAATGATATTGACTATGCAACTCTCGATGGGGATTTCAAGGAAGGTAATATTTTTACTTTAAAACCCAAAGGAGGCCCAAAAGTAAAAATACAACTTTTAAAAGTTGTGCCAAATAAACAGTTTGTCGATTTAACGACATTTCCTTTAGCTAAAATGTACGGTGATCACACTTTTATTGTTCACGGAGAAGAAATTGAAATTAAAACAACAATGACAATTGATGGGCCACTGGCATTCTTGTGGAACAAAATTGTAATGGAAGGAATTGTTAAGAAACTTGATAGTCAAACTGACAATCTAATTAAGAAAGCTATACAAGGTTAATTAAAAGAAATACTGGTTAGGAGTATTTTCACAGGAAGATATTATGACTATCGCGAAATTCATGGAAGTTTAAGTTGAATAAAAAACTAAATACTAAATTTGATGCAGCTGAATCGAGCCCCGGATTTCTATTTTGGAAAGTCGCCAACCTTCATCAAAGACTTCAGCGTCAAGTTCTAAAAGATTTAGATATTTCACCTACACAATATTTTCTTTTGGCATGTTACTTTTTTTTAAAAACTCCTGAGGGTCTTCCAACTCAAACAGATATTTGTGAAATGGCCGGACTGGATAAGATGTTAGTATCCGATACTACAAAAGCATTGCTAAGAAAAAAATTAGTCATTAAAAAAATAATAAAAATGATCAACGCTCATTTTATGTTGAACTTACTGAAGAAGGTAAATCTATTTGCAATAAGGCAGTAAAGTTAATTGAGATTTTGGATGATGAGTTCTTTGCTTTAACTGGAAATACGAAATCCTTTCATACAATGTTACACAAAGTTGAATCAAGCTCTATTGCCTTAAAAAAATAATTTACATCTTCGATTTCACATCTTGAGTAATGTATCCAATAGTGAAATAACTGTTGCAAATGATTCGCAAACTAAGAAATATTTCCAAATGTAATTCATGCTTTAAAATACAGAATCTAGCCGTTAGTAATTTCTGACCAAAAAGTTAAAGAGAACTGATTTAAATTTTAAAATTAAAAAGTTTTTGGTCGAATAGGATTATCGTTGCACAGATGTCAATTGGACTGGAAGGTCCATCTGAAATTAAAACTCTGCCTAATTTTTGTACGAGCCCAATTTAATTAATTGTTCTCGTACAAGTTTTTATGTATTTTATTCGACTACTTTTTCTGAAGCTTTTTTAGCGACTAGTAAATTAACTTTTTCCATGATTTCGCAAAGCTCTTTTTGGTATAGTTTTTTTGGAGTCTTGGCATCTATTTCAGAAGCGGATTGAAGCAACTGGAAGAAGGTTTGCTGGTCAGAGTTGAGTTCTGTATTTTCTAAATAACTAAGCATCCACTCCGTTTTTTTCACCTGCATTTTTGATTTTGGATCAAGAGTCACTAATTCATGAAGGGCACCATCAACCACTGCTTTTCTGGGGTTCTTTTGAAAAAGCTGATATGCGACTTTTTTTGATGTGAGTTTCTCTAATTTAAGCTCAGTTGGCTTACATTCATATGAGAATGTCTTAGCTGAAAACATAACGATAAAAGAGATTAATAATTTATTTAATTGCATTGTGTTTTCTCCACTTCTATAGCGTATTTATCTTCTTCAGCAAAAGGTCTAAACTGCACTTTGTTTCCAAATTCATTGAGTCTATTTAAAAGCCATTTATCTGGGACAAAAACAGTCTCGATACAGTTATTATTTTTTAATAAGTCTTCGATCATTTCTGCTGTTTTATTTGGGCAATAACTTGCTGGGCCTTCTTCTATTTTTACTTTGGGAATACTTTTGGCAATTGTCGCGCTTGGAGGAGGTGCTGGAGTGAGGCCCAAGCTTGCAGTTATATACGCTCCATAAGCATTGTCAAATTGGTATTGAAGAAGATTTGCTCCGGCTTCAGTTAGCATTGTTTCACGAACAATATCTTTCATCGCAAGCTCCATCCCATTGTCTAAAATTTTTAAGCTTCCAAAAAAGCATTTGTATTCTCTAACTGCTCCTGAGACCACTGAGTTATCTTTAGAAAGCACATATAAATCTTCCAGACCCAAACATACTTTAGAAAGCTGAGTAAGAAATGGTTGAGCAATTGTCCATTTAGCTTCGTAATCTTTTCCACTTAATTTTTTAAGCTCAGTGATCGCAGTAAAGGCCGTATCTAGGTTGGATTGTTCAACTCGTGTTAGCATATATCCTACTGAAGATCTGTCCTGCGAGCTCATCGTTTTGGAGATATTCATTTGATCTTTTATTTGCTTCAAAGATTCTTTACATTCTTTAAGAGCATACTCAACATCATTTAATGTCCATTTTTTATTATCACCTTCTCGCAGAGCATATTGAGATTCTAGCACTCCGTAAATGCCGCCGCCTGAGCCGTAAGGGCCATAACTTTGTGACCCATATGATCCGTACCTTAGAGGAGCCGGAGGAGCTATATTTTGAAAAACATCTAACGTGATTGGCGATTTCCCAACAACAATCAATTGATTATTATATTGAAATAAAGACTTTTCATCTTTAGTCGGTGCTCTATCAATCGCAATACTTTTTATGTAATCGACAATTGGTTTTATTTCAATCTGGCAAGGGGTCAAATTATATTTCTGCTTGGCTATGCAATTGTCTAAAGTGAGACTTAGATAGCTAAAATTGAAGCTCTTGAGTGGATTGAGTGGATCATTAAAAGGCACTTTATATTTTTTCTCAATTTCTTTTTCTTTACTTGTAATACTTTGTCTTAAATCATTTAAAGATTCCAGGTCATTTTTTGCACTTGCAATCACGTTCACTTTTGGCAGAGGTTTTTTTGCCAATTGGACAGCGTTAGCTCCTCCTTGTGTTGATTGTTGTTGATAGTAATATGATCGCAACTGTTGCTGCTTCTGATCTTCTTCGATACTTTCTTTACTACGACACTGCCAATCTGGATTGGCAAAGCTAGATTTTGTTCCATTAGAATACGGTCTTGCAAATAACTCAGTAGTTTT
>JAURXW010000211.1 GCA_030654205.1 Bacteriovorax sp. | reverse complement strand
AAAAGTTCCGGGATCAATATCATCTGGAATTTCAACTGACTTAGAAAGCAAGTCGCCATTGGCATTATAAGAATACACATGATTCTTATATCTAACTAAGCGGTCTTGACTATCATAGACTGCGACATCAGTAGGATTGGTAGGATCAGGTATAATCGGAGCGATTGGAGTATTGGGATCAGCGATTGTCCCACCGGGAATTCCATTCATTGGAGTGATTCCAGTTGAAGCTCCTTGAATAACCGAATTAAAATTAAATCCTGTAAGTCGATTTGAATTACTGTCGTAAGTGTAGTCAACGTTCGGGCGATTGCTTCCTGAAGCATTGATTAATCTTCCGGCGGAGTCGTAAGTGTAGATTGCACTAATAGCTGATCCGTTATTGTTTTCAATTTTATTAGTGTTGCGACCTAATGTATCTCGGGTGAGAGTATAGCTATAAAGAGCTTTATCAACGCCAGCAATTTTAACAGTGGAAGTAAAGCCACTCACGTCACCGAAAGAATCATAAGAATAAGTTTCGGTAATATTATCTAGAGTTGTTTTAACAAGAGCTCCGTTTGGTGAATTGTGCACGAGATTTAAATCTCCCGCAGTGCTCAGCATTTTATCATCGTCGTAAACATAGCTCGTCGTTTGATTTTTATTTCCCGCAAGAACTGTTTCACTACCAACTAATCCGGCAGTATCAGCGCTTGGTGATCTCGTAAATTTATAATCACTAGTTTCAAGAGAGCTGACAACATTTCCAATATAACCAAATGTTGCGACTTTTCCATATTGATTGGTAATTTTCTTTAAAAGTTCATTTTGATATTCTCTGGCAACTGCTCCAAAATTTCCAGTCAGTGATAATAACAATCCAGAAGAAGTCCCGTAGTTTAAATTAATTGCCTGTCCATCAGGACGAGTAATTTTTAAAAGTTCTTTGTCTTTGCTGTATAAGTAAGTCGTATTAACATTGGCAACACCAGCAAGGGCCGGGGGAACGTAAGAACTTAATTGCTCTGAAGTCCCATAGTTTAAAAAATGTGCCGATTGTCCCGGTGGAGTAATACTCACTAAATTATTATTGGAATCATAAATATAATTAATAACTCGTCCATCAGGAAGACGCTTTGAAGATAATCTCTGAGCATCGTCGTAGAAAAAATTAACTTCCTGATTTGCTGAATTCTTCACACTTGAAAGAAGTTTGGTGCTAGCATTATAAGTTAAATTAATTTCACGATCACCTTGAACAATTTTTGAAAGCAGATCACTTTGATAAGTGTATTTTTTAGGAAGCGTATTACCAGCTTGCTCTAAAATAGGACGCTCTAAACTATCAAGTTGAGTGGCAACGCTGCGACCTAACTTAGTTGTCACAGTATTTGTTCTAGTTAATCCGTCATACTGAGAAGTCAGCTCGCTTGCTCCATCTGTTACAGAACGAGTAAAAGTTGCAATTGAAAATGGATTTGTTAAATCATTAAGATCAACCGTGTCTTCAATGTTAGTTGTCGTTGTTCCAAAGTTTGTTGATTGGACTTGAGCGGGATTCATAACTTGATTACCAAAACGAAGATCTGCTACCAAGTTACTTTTTGTCGTGCTAACAGAAGAAGTGGTTGATTCTAGCGTTGGGGCGTGGACATAGGTCGTTGCTAATCCCGATGGACGAATTTCAATTTCAGTATTAGTTGCTGAGTCAAAATTGTTCTGAGTAATTCTTCCTAAAGTCGAAACAGCATTTACACCATTAGTTGTTTTAGAAAGTGTGCTGGACTGTCCTCCTGAATTAATATCAGTTAAAAGATTGCCGTCGCCGTCGTAGTTAAAAGTTGAACTGACACCACTTGGTTTAGTAAAACTTGCAAGTAATCCACCAGCATCTTTATAAGTCATGCTGTAAGTTTCATTTTTAGGATTAGTCACAGTTTTTAAATATCCATTGGCATCAACTGTAAAATAAGTGTGAATATTTTCAGCAGAAATGATTTGGGCAAGATTGTTACTTGAATCGTATTGAAAAGTAATGACTTTATTAAAGGCATCAGCGATGCTTAAAAGTTTTTCGGTTGTTGGATCGTAGTTGAAAGAATAAATAAGAGCGCCTGTTAAACCAGTTTTAGTAAAAACTAATCGACCGATGGAATCGAAATAGTAGACTTCTTGGCCGTCAGAACTTGCTACGCGATTATAGATGCCTTCAGAAGCTGCAACGACATTGCGAGAAGAGCCGTCACCGTCGAAGAGTTTGGTGGAGGCGGAGTCGTAGAAGTGCCAATTAGAAGGAAGCCAGCCGCCGAGACCTAGTTTTTTGGATTTTAGGCCACCGATTGCGAATGAAAAGTTTTGATCTGGAATTGGTGTTGAGTCTGATGCGGATTTTATTAAGGCATTTCTTTTTACAGATCCCCAGGTTTCGACACCGTTCTCAAGACCATTCCATTGATAAGTGTAAGTCTGATTGATTGCTGCAGCTACTGGAGTTGATAAAACAGTATTGTTTTGGACATCATTAATTATTAAAGTGAAGCCTGTTAACCTGAAAGGAGTAATTGAGCTACTCAAAGAAATAATTGTTTTGTATTCTGCTTTTTTTCCAAAAGTATTATTTGAAAAATTGCTTAAGGAAAAAGGAACTCCGGTTAGTGAAATGGTTTCGCCGACAACCATATTAGAGGTTTGGATGATTGAGCCGCAACGAAATTGAGGCTTTTGATTGTGAGTTGCTGCACTTGATGGTTGTGGTGTCGGAGACATGCAAGCATTTGGAACAAAGAAGTAAAGCATAGATCCCATGTAGGTATTGCCATCACAACTCCAAAGCCTGTAATCATAGTATGTCCTTTGTGCATCATATGGGCTTGTTCCAAATTTTACTTTATAACCATTTCGGTGAAGAGGATCTGCAATACAGGGGGCCTCATACGTAGCCTTTATAAATTCAGCCCGTGCTATATTATCGGCCATTTCTTGCCGAAGAATGGGATCACAAACTGCAAACAAATTTGAAGAAAAAGTTAAAGATAAAATAAAAAATAACAAACTTTTGATAAAAACTTTCGTCATATGCGCCCTATAATATGAATTACGAATGAAAAATTATTCAACCTTAAGGCTTCTCGAATATTTTTTATAATAGTTTAAATAATTTTTAAGAATTTGTGATGGAAACCACAAGAAGTTCCTAGTGTGTAAAGATAGTGTCAAGATCGATGAAGAGGTGATTATGATTTGTGGAATTAGTTAATGTTCTTAAAATGCTTATAGATTATTTTAAAAAGAATCTAACGAATCATCCGCCCGATCCATTCCCACTACTGCTAGCAGCAGTCTCATGAATCCGGTTAAAACGAGAAGCATTTTTTAGAATGATTAATTTAATATCAGACGAATTGATAACTGATTCGTCATTAAGTTCAACAGAATGAATAGCATCAGAATCTTTATCGATATTTATCGCAGAAATATCTTTTGATTCAACAATTGAATCATCTTGAAGAATAATTGTCTTAATATTTACGTCAGCATTAACAGAGAAGCTCGTTGTAATAATTAAAAAAGCGAATAGTCTATTCATTAAACTCATTGCAAATCTCCCAATTCAGAGTACGAAAGAAAGGTACTTGAAACGGTCGCACTATAAACTTTAAGATCTCCGTTGTATACGGGATTATTGAGGATTTCCTCTTTACGTTCATTGAAGTGCTTTTGTTGTAAAGCTTTCAAGGCCTTAAGACCTTCAGTGTTTAAACTTTCTGTTTGAAATGAAAGCCAGTTGTTAATGCTTCCGGCCTCTTCAAGGCGGTAATAACGAAGGGCCATCTCTATGCCTTTTTTTGTATCGGCAAAGCTTAGCTTATAATTTCCAACGGCCCCGATATATTTACCAAGATCATTTTTGATAACAAGATGGCGTTTAACTAATTCTTCAAGACGCTCAACTCCTTTAGTTCCTAAAACATGAGCTACTTCTTCATGAGAAGTTCCACTAGTCGAATAGGCTAAATTAATTATTAAATAATAGTCTTCACTGACAAAATATTCTCGGTCTTCATCTTTGATATAAGAGTATTCAATATTATGGCTTGTTTTCATCGCCATCACGCTTGCGATGTCGGGATGGAAATCACTCATGTACTGATAAAGTTCTTGATCATAACCTAGGGCCTGGAAAATTTTTATAACAGATTCTGGCTGAGGGTTTCCGTTAAGAAGCATTATTCTTCTAAGTGTAGAATAGGGAACAGATGTTTTGTCTTCAACACTTTGAAGAGTCAGGCGAGGATTCATCGAAAAATAAGAATCGATACAAGTTTTCACTCGTTCGCATTTATTTAAGTTAATTTCACCTTCAGCATCAGTATTGCTGGAGTTAATTTCCAAATTCACCTTGACCTCATCTTTATTTATTCAAAGGGCTTGTTAACATCGATTTGTTTTGACTGAAATGGTTTATCTGACATTCGGAAAAAATTATAGAGTCTTTTTGATACTATTTAAAATAGTTCGCCACCGTGGTGACGATATTTGTGATTTTTTAACTAAGGATCAACAGCTTAGGTAAAGATAATCGCCACGGTGGCGAAACTGCATCTTGTCGGTATCAAATCAAAAGAATGGGATTAGTAAAAGCAGAGATAAAAACTTAAGTTCGAGGAGCAATTTAATTTTCCACCGTGGCGACGAATAGCCACCATGGAAACTTCATTTTAAATATTTTTATTAACTTGTGATTCTTAAAAAATCTAACTTCACCACCATGGTGAACTATATAATGGAAAATATATTTTTTAATTGTTTTTCTTGGTTTCATTTTCTAGTTTTACCTTCACGAAAAAATTAGGGAGTAAAAAATGAATCTAGAATTAATAAAAAATGAAAATAAAATATTCATGGCCGAAGATACAACAGATGTTAAGTTTAATTTTATCAAGAATACCATTCATAAAGATCTTGATGTGACTTGCTGGGCACATAAAGCTTATAACCTATTAGGCGACTTAGACATTTATTCTAATTGTCGACTTGAGCTTAGTTGCTTCCTAGAAAGTTTATCTTTTTTGTTAGGGCGAAAGATTGATTTTGCAGGGGATTCCCTCGAAGTACATTATTCCAGTATGTGCACTGAGTATTTATTTGTAAATATATTGTATAACATTGATGCTCCCAAAATAAACACTGAAGAATTATCAATGAAATTTACAAGATGCTTATTTGAGGCAAGTTATATTTTTCTTTATATTGAGGAAGATCAGAAAGGAAAACGTTTAGACGATATGTTTCAAAGGCATTTTCCTGGTTTTGAATATCATAGCTGGAAAAACCCCAATTCAAATTTACTTAATCAAAATATGTAATTAAAAACTTGCTCTTCACACAGCAAAAAGATGTTCAAGCAATAATGCTTGATAGGAATCACTATTTCCATCGGAGGAAAAATGACAAAGGTATTTGTTCAAAAACAGTTAAAACGAATCAAATTAGAGCTTCAAGAGTTGGTTGGTATACTTTCTCTTGAGGAGCTTATTACCAATAGGAGGTTTACAAGAAGATATGAAGAGCTTCATTTTTCGTTAGCAAGAGTAATTTAGGAGGATATTAAAATGGGAAATATAGTTGAAGAAATTGAAGGATTATTAAAATCGATTAGAGAGTCAGAGTTTAAAAATAACCCTAAGGCCAGGGCATTGGCCTTAGAGATTAAAACGATGATTACTGAATTGAAGATGAAAACCAATCAGGAAACGTTTCAAGGATTAATGAAATATATAAATCCAAAAATGCTTCTTGAAAACTAGAAAGTAACAAAAAGTTTTAAAAAATTTAGGAGTCCTAAATGTTGTTAAAGAATTTTTAGCATAGGCATTACTTTGTCTGCTTATGGCGTAACGATAAAATTATTAAGGAATATTGTCATTTTTAATTCTGAAATGACAAGGGATCAAATGAGGTAATGAATGAAAAAAATATTAAGTATAATATGTTGCGGATTAATGCTGTCGGCATGCTCCTTTAAAGGAAATAAAGAATCAACAGGAGGTGGAGCAACAACTGAAACCACCAATACATCATCAACTACAGTACCTGATGTAAAAGTAGATCCAACTCTAGATAGCGATGGGGATGGAGTTACTGATTTAGTTGAAGTTGAAAATGGATCAGATCCGCTTATTGCAGATGTTCCAACACTAGATTCAAACTTTTTTCAGAATTTTATAATAAAAGTAGATTACATTTTGCTAAATGGTAACATACCTCAAAACTTGGCTATTTCTACAAAAATTAAAGACACGGACTCTTCATTTAAATACAGAGTTGGAAAATTATTTGGTGTTGATAATTCACTTTACTACGCGGCCAAAGAAGGACGCTTCTCTGGCCATTCTTATGGGCAAATCAAAAACGAAGATTTTTCTTGGGTAAAATATCCTGCACTAGATCCCTTGATGCTTCATTCGGACATTCTTAAATATAGGCCAATAATAGATGGCTCAGATCCTATAACTGGATTTAAGTATGGAAATTTTTCAGTGAACATTTCTCTAGAAAGTAATGTGAAACTCACAGGTGTAAGATTTAAAGAAATTAAAGATTTGAGTGTTAATTTTTATTATCACGACTATGAAAAGGACTCTTATGTTTTATTAAAAAATGTAATTTTAAAACAAACTTTTCAAAGAAATATTAATGAGAATTTCGCAGTTGAAATTGAAAACGTACCTGTTGAATTCTTAAGAAATAGTTATTTAAAGCACGGTGAATTTCTTATTTCTGAAATAGATAATTATTTTATTCCAGAACTTAATAAAGATTATAAAACTCTCATGGCATCCGTGAAAGCTAAAACCGTTCCTGTTCTATTAACAACACCATCTGAAGATTCTATTTATTATGTTGCAACAAGCGATAGTGGGATTAGTTTCCTTGAAGTGCTCAATAGGGTGTTTGCGAAGAATTATGAGGTCGTAAATAATGTTTTAAAAAGAATCGGCCAATACGAAAATAATCTAGGGACCTTTGAGCATTTAATCGATGTTAAGGACAAGGATAAACTCGGTGAGTGGTTTGTTTTGACTAATAAGTTTAAAGATCATTTTTTGGATCATCAATATCAATCCGCTGACCATATAACACTTTCTTATGTTACAGGTAAAAATTTAGCAACTCAGCCTGCAAGTGTACAAAGTTCTTTTGTTCCAAAATATTCAACTGAAACTTATAACGAATCGGTAACTCCATTAGGAATAGTGAGTCCCAATTCTAAAATTGAAATTCAGCTAAAGGGGGTTAATCGTTTCGGGCACGAAGTTGTATCAACCCCGTTTAGTGGAACATATCACTATGGAGGAGCAGGGAATTCTACTGCTTTAGATTATTCATGCTCGTGGGCCGGCAATCAACAAGTCGAATTTTCTAGGAATTTAAACTTAACTATTAATTATAACGAAGAATGGGACAAAATGTTTCTGGTTATTAATGAGGAGAGATTTAAACTTTCTACTTTGATAGCGGAAAAGAAAGTAATCGTTCGTAATTTAAATTTTAGTTATTTAATTTCAATTGACGATATTTCAAAAATTAAATCCCTTAAACAATCTGATGAAAATAATGTCTCTTTAGTTATTCTCTCTTCAATAGAAAAAAACTTTCGAGGCATTAAATTGCTTGCGCAGGGAGGAAATCACAACTCTGGATGGTGTACAGGGGGAATGCCTGGGGCATTGAGTACTTATTCTCTTAGTCATCAATATGGATATGAGATTTCAAAAGGATCAATCGATGCAGCTGGTATTCAAAAATTTATCAATGATTGCCATACATGGCCTAACAACACAGGGGCCGCTGAAGCATTGAAAATAAAAATGATGGAGGACGCTGATTACGAGCAAAACTTTGCAGTGGCAATTAGCTCAAGAATCATCAATTACTTTAACTAATTTTAAACGTTAGGAGTGCTATGAGTATTATTTTTTTATTCTTAATTTCAAGTTTTGAAAACATTGCATTTGCTGGCTCCCTTAAAGGCACGGCCGATGCTTTAGGAAGTGAGGCAAGTCATTTGGGGATAGCGGTAGGTTTAATCTCACTGGTTATCGCTGGAACGTATCTTCATATGGGAAAACAAGATGGGGGACAAAAGGTTACTCAGGCCATTCTAGGGATATTGGTTATATTGGCCGCCCCAGTAATTATTTCGACATTGCGATCGGTATCAGGAGGAGGTGGTTAATGAAGTTTTATTATCCAAGATTTTTAAAAACAAATCCATCTTTTATTGGGTTATCTATTTTCGATCTTTTTATTATGGTGGGAGCACTAATAGTATCTGTAATTTTTAACTTTGGTTCAGTTGGAAGCCTAGTCATGATTGCAGTCTCTATTGGCTGCTTTAAGATCGTGACTTTAAAGTTTCCGCCTCATTACTTTAGTTTGTTTTTTACTAAGACAGAAACTCTCAAATGGAAGGCCAAGGTTCGGAGTTTGATGAATGGGGTATTAGTATGATTTTTCCCATTTTAGAAATTAGTGAAGGAGAAATTACGTCAATTAAGGGTGATGTTTCAAGTTTATTTGAAATTGAGACACCTGATCTTTCTCAAAGGAGTGATGCCGAAAGGGCATCGCTCCTTTTCTCCTTTCAATCCGAGCTTAGAAATTTGTCAATCGATGAGTTTTATAAAATTTATTATCTGAATGATAAGCTCTATTTAAATACAACTGATAAAAATGTAGATCATCTTGGTGGCAAGCTACATATCGTTAGCGATCCACTAATTTTTTTCTTGGGGAAACTAAATATTTTCGAAGATATTGAAATCTTCGATGATTATTTAATTGTAAATCAAAAGTACCTTCGTCTTTTAAGTTTAAAAGAAATGCCGAGATCAATAGATCCACTGTTTTTTGAAAGCTTTGGTGATTTTGTGATTCACTTGAAGAAGATTGATCCTCTAGAGGCAAAGAAGAAGTTGGATCGAAAGCGAAAGCTACACTTTTCGCTAACCCTAGAGATGCTTCGTAATATCGAATCAGAAAAAGCCTTTAAGGAGTCTGAAGAATTGCTAGAGCTTGTAATGACAGGCGAAGAGATTGTTTTTAATTTTGAAGGTTGGTTTATTGTATCTGCTGATACTAAATTGGGCCTTGATGAAAAAACGAAGGAGCTAAAGCAACGGGCCAATCTTCACGACTTTGATCTTTTGACAGAAGTTCGAGCTTTAGGATTATTTTATTCAAGTATCATTCCTGGAGTAAGGCCTCTTTTTAAAAGGATTCAGCTTGTCACAAGTAGTTTTTTATCGGGGCTAATGCCATTTCCAAGAGAATCTTTAATGAGTTGTGGGATTGCTCTACATTCGCCAAAGGGGCGGAAAGTTCATTTTAATCTTTTTGATGAGGCGGCAATAAATTTTAATCTTCTTATTACTGGAACATCAGGACAGGGAAAGTCTATGATGGCCAATAAGATAATTAAGGATGAAGTAGGAAGAGGAAGGAAAGTTGTCATACTCGATCTTGGAAATTCATTTAAGAAGACCGTTGCTTATTTAGATGGTCGCAACTTTTCACGATCGTTTAATCCACTTCAATTTAGAGATCATTTTTATTTGAAGAATTTTATTTTAAGTGTGGTTGATGACGGGTTCTTTTCAAGGTCTGATGAAGGAAAGCTATTTGAAATTATAAAAGAGCTGGGCGATAAGGAGTTTTCATCATT
>JAURXW010000208.1 GCA_030654205.1 Bacteriovorax sp. | reverse complement strand
GGTGCAAAGTGAAAAAAATATTACCTTTATTAATTATACTTTCATCTTGTGCGACTTCACCTGAAAATCTGTATCGTAAAAGTGCGGCGGAAGATAATATTAAACTTGAAGAAGACTATAGTTGGGTTGATCAATTAAATTTTGACAAAAAAACTGAAACTAAATATCAATCGGATAAAGATGAGTTTGATATTGTCTCAGAAGAATCTGCCCACGCACTCATTAAAGAGTCACTTTCTAATCTTTCAGCAGTTCGTTTAGATGAAACGCTTGTAAAATCTGATGATGTTTTAGTGAAAATGAATATTAAATGTTATCAAAATAAAATTGATGATGCTTTAAAAATTGCAGATGATATTTATGGGCAATATAAAAATAATACAAGTTATTGGAACCAATTAGGGACATGTTATTTTTTAAAATTAGATTATGCCAAAGCGATACTTTTTTATAATAAGTCTCGAGATTTAGATAATAAATTTGTACCTCCTGTAAATAATTTAGGCGTTGTTTATAATAAGTTGGGTAAATTTCAAAAGGCACTTTCGGCTTTCAAAAAAGCATCTGAAATGAGTACCTTTAGTGTGACTCCAAATTATAATTTGGCTCAATTGTATTTACGTTTTGGAACTGTTGGAAAGGCCTTTCCAATTTTTCAAGGGCTTCAGAAAAAAAGTCCTAAAGATATTGAAGTGAATGCAGCTCTTGCTGCCGCCAATTTGCTCAAAAGTGATATTGATTCTGCTGTGCAAATTTACACTGCTATGGATAAGGATTCGCTTACAAAACCGGCCATCGGCTTAAACTACGCAGTCGCTTTAAAGCTGTCCAATCGCGCGGCAGAGGCCCAAACTGCTTTTTCTAATGTTACTGCTTCAACAAATATAGATATAAAAGATTATGCTCAAAGAGTAGAAAAATTTATTAGGAATTAATTTATGAAAAAGTTTTTAATTTTTGCAATAGCCATTTTTTCTTATTCAGCCCTTGCCGAAGATAATGAGCGTGTTCTTGTGAATGGAAAAGAAACAACTATTGGCAATAAAAAAATTGTTTACACATATAAACAATTTGAAAAATTTGATTTTGACGATCTTAATATTGAAGGAGACACAGGCTCTCCAGGTGATCTTTCTATCTCCCCAATACATGAAAAAAGATTTACGAACCGACTGCCTTATAGAAAATCATTTACTGTAGAAATAAAAAAAGGAATTGAGCGGGTTCGCTAAAGTATTCTTAATGACAGGCTTTTGAGGCATATTTTTAGTTTATCCATCCAGTGCATTTTCACATAATCGATGACTTACAACATAGTCACATGGCTCTAATACTTTTAGTTTATACTAATTCTTATGAAAGTGATGAGTGATCTATCTGGACTTAAATTTATTCAAAATTTGTCTAAGCTTAAGCTGGTGCTGCTGTTATGTTTTAGTATTTTATTACTCTTTCAATTTTTAGTTGGTTTTAGAGAACTTGAAGATTATCTAGTTGTTTTTATTTTCATTTTATTTCTCAATGATCTTTATTTCAAAATCAAACAACCACAGTCTATTCATTTTCAGGAAGAGCGCCTTAAACGATTACTGATGACTTTGGTATTTCTGGGATTATTTCTGCTCCCATTTATATTTGATTCAATTGATGTTTCCAATTCCGCCAGACTAACCCTGTATAAATTAGGTTTTGTACTTTGGGCCCAAGTTTTTTTAGTTGATTCATTTCTTCATTACAAACATACCCAATCCAAGCAATGGTTAGTATTTGCAAATTTTGCAATGTTAATGATTATTGTCGGAGCATTTGTGGGGTAATTTTAAGATTAATAATTTTCAGGAAAAAGTTTTCGCTCAATTCCTTCAATGAAAATATGAATACATTTAATATGAATTTCTTGGATGCGGTCGCTAATAACAGAATCAACAACCAGAGCAACGTCAACCAGGCTTTTTAATTGGCCTCCGCCTTTGCCGAGAAGTCCAATAACCTTCATCCCTTTTTTCTTTGCAGCTTCAACTGCTAAAATAATATTTTGAGAATTACCAGAAGTAGATATCGCGAGTAATATATCGCCATTATTTCCCCATGCTTCTACATAGCGTGAAAAAACAAAGTTATAACCATAATCATTTGAGACACAAGTTAGGTGAGAAGCATCGTTTATGGCCATGGCCGGTAGTGGAGCGCGCTCCTTTCTGAAGCGACCGGTTAGTTCTTCCGCGAAGTGCATGGCATCGCACATTGAACCGCCATTGCCACAACTAAAAATTCTACCATTGTTATTATAAGATCCGACCATCAAGGAGATGGCCGAATTTATATTTTCAATATTAGTTTGGTTAGTTACAAAACTATTTAAAACTTTTTGCGCTTCTGCAAGTGAGTCTTCAACAAACATGAGATTAAGCCAATTCTTCTCATGATTTTTTAATTTCGTCTTTGCCTTGAACACCAACAAGTGTTTTTGAGGCTTGACCATTTTTAAAGAAAATCATCGTTGGTATTCCGCGAATTCCATATCTTTGTGCAAGTTCAGGATTGTCATCTACATTTACTTTTACGATACCTGCTTTTTCGCCCAATTCTTTAGCAACTTCGTCAAGTATTGGTCCTAGCACGCGGCAAGGGCCACACCACTCTGCCCAAAAATCTACAAGTACTGGTTTGTTTGCTTTTAACACGTCATCTTCAAAATGTGCTACGTCGGTCTTGTTTACTGATCCCATAACGGACTCCTTCTTAATGTTAAGCATATATTACCTCAGTCACATACGAGTGGAAACCTTTAAATTTTCTGCTTTGCATTTCAGAAGGCTGTCACTAAGATTGATTTATGGATAGAAAGTTTCTGCTAGAAAAAGCCATTCGTGTCGCTAAGTTAACTCGCTTGATTGCTAAAGCAATTGATCTATTTATCGTGCTTTGTTTTTCAATTTTGCTCTATCCCTTGGGACTTATTCTAGGCATTGTCTATATAGCGCTATCTGATGGTTTGACTAATGGCCAATCGGCCGGAAAGCGATTTATGGGATTTGCAGTTAAATCTTTGGAAGATGGCTCACCATGTTCTTATAAACAATCTGTGATTCGAAATTTGCCATTTATTTTGCCACTAATGTTAGCAATCGTTCCTTTTTGGGGTTGGATTCTAGGTGGAATGTTAGCTGTGGCGCTCATTGGATTAGAATTATATTTGCTTTATAATTTAGATTCGGGACACAGATTAGGTGACGTAATGGCCGACACATCGGTTATGGCAAATGATGACAATTTTGCTGGTGTTAAAAATAGAAAGACCAGTTGGTTTGCTACTAAAACAACTACCACTATCTAAAAATTTTTGCTAATTATACCTAATTCCCATTCTTGTTAAAATAAAGGATTTCAATTCATGTCTTCTAAAACACGCTTGATTATTGTCGACGTCTCTAACTTTATATTCCGGGCGTATTTTGCCATTCAACGTCCAATGACTTCACCGACCGGTATTCCCACAAAGGCAGTATATGGTGTTCAAAGCATGATGCTTAAAATGCTCTCTGAACATAAACCAACACATATCTTCCTGGCCCGTGACACAAAAGGGGGATCATTTAGAAATAAAATTTATCCAGAGTATAAGGCCAATCGCTCAGCACCTCCTGAAGATTTAATTCCTCAATTTGCTTTAATTGATCGCCTGATTAATTTAATGAATTTGCCAACTTTTTCGCACGATGAATATGAAGCAGACGATATTATTGGAAGCGCTTGCGTGCAATGGAAAGATCAATTTGATGAAATTTTTATTGCCTCAGGTGATAAAGATTTAATGCAGTTTGTGGGCGGAAATATAAAATTATTAGATACTATGAAAGACAAATTATACACCCCGGCCGATGTTGAAGAAAAAATGGGAGTGAGACCAGACCAAATTGTAGATTATCTATCAATTGTAGGTGACGCTTCCGATAACATTCCAGGAATGAAAGGCATTGGAGCTGTTGGGGCCGCAAAACTTCTTAAAGAGTTTGGTACGCTTGAAAATATTATTGCAAGTAAAGATCAGCTCAAAGGTAAAAAAGTTATTGAAGCTTTTAGTGATCATTTAGAGCTTGGGCTCTTGTCAAAAAAATTAGTGCAAATTGTTACAGATATTGAATTGGGACATCGTCCAGAAGAGACTTCAATTAGTTTTTATCCTTCAAATGAACTTATCGAATTCATGAAAGAAATGGGATTTAATTCGGCCATTACCAAGTATCAGGAAATGCGCTTTCAACATCATTTGTCTAAAGAATCAGATAAACGTATCTCGAGCACGCCTGTTGATGAAACTTTGGATAGTCCTTTATTTAAAACTTCAATCGCTACGAATGTTGATTTGGTAGAAGTTAACGAAAGTAATTTTGCCGAAGTAGCTGATCTGGCCTTGGGTGCAGAATTTTTTGCTCAGCATTTGATTTATGATAGTGAAGATATTTATAGCCGCCAGATTCATCGTTTGTATTTTGCTTTTAATGACACAACAGCTTACTCGGTAGAGCGCAATTTTGCGAATCAAATGATTCAAAAAGTTTGGTCTAACAAATCGCTAGAAGTTATTGGTGAGAATTTAAAGAGAGATTATGTTTATTCCTTAATTAATAAAATTGAATTTACCGCAAAACGTTTTGATATTTCCCTGGCCCATTTTAATATAAATACTAACACGCGCCATGGGCTTGATGTTCTAGCTGAAGAGTATTTACAAATGGAAGTGGGAGCGGATGAACATCTGGCCAATGGGCAACGAGCTCAGGCACTTTTTTTATTGGCTAAAATATTTAAGGAAAAATTATCAGAGCTTAAATTAATTGATATTTACAATACGATTGATTTATTAATTTTGCCAGTTTTGGCAAAAATGGAAAGAGAAGGGATATCGCTTAATGCAAATTATTTACACGAATTTGCAGTTGAACTCTCGGCTGAAATAAAACGAGTTGAGACAAAGATTTTTGAAATTTCAGGGGAGGAAATTAATCTTAATTCGCCTAAACAAGTTGGAGTTTTATTATTTGATAAACTTCAATTGCCAGTTATTAAAAAAACGAAAACTGGGTACTCCACAGACTCAGACGTATTGGAAGAACTGGAAGCATTAAATACCAGCGAAGTTCCGGGTCTGCTTTTGACTCATCGAGAGTATGGGAAAATTCTTTCAACTTACGTAAAGGCATTGCCCGAATTAGTTAATCAAACAAGCAAACGGATTCATACAAATTATAATTTAACAGTGGCCCAAACAGGACGCTTGTCTTCGACCAATCCTAACTTGCAAAATATTCCAGTGAGAAGCCCAATGGGGGAGAAGGTTCGCAAAGCCTTTATAGCGAAGCCGGGAAAAATATTATTATCGGCCGACTATTCTCAAGTCGAGCTTCGTTTGCTGGCCCATTTCTCAGAAGACCCAACCATGCTTAAGTCTTTTCAAGAAGATTTGGACATTCATGCACAAACGGCCTCGGAAGTTTTAAATATTCCGCTTGCTGAAGTTACTTCGAGAGATCGCAGTATTGCTAAAACGGTTAATTTTGGATTGATGTACGGTCAAAGCTCATTTGGATTAGCGACCACATTGAAAATCTCTAGAGGCGAAGCAAAAAATTATATCGATAAATATTTTACTCGTTTTAGTTCAATTAAAAAATTCTTAGATACTCTAAAAGATAAGGCCGAACAAACTGGCTATGCTGAAACTTTTCATGGACGAAAACGATTTTTACCCGATATCTACTCCCAAAACAGAACCATAAAGGCCCAGGCTGAAAGAATGGCAATCAATAGTCCAATTCAGGGAACGGCTGCCGATATCATTAAGTTAGCAATGATAAAAATTGACCATGAATTAGAAGTTCGGCATTTAAAGTCTAAAATGTTACTTCAGGTTCACGATGAACTTATCTTTGAAGTTGAAGAAGAAGAGCTATCCCTTATGAAAGAAATCGTAAGAGAAGGTATGGAAAATGTTGTAGCTCTAAGCGTTCCTCTCAAAGTAGAAATGGGAATTGGGATTAATTGGTATGATTTAAAATAATGATTTCAATGTATGTATTGAGTCATCTCTCGCAATAGCGCAGTGCAAAGTAAAACTTCCATTAATTATTGGTTTTATAATTATTTTAACTGCCTTGCCCTTGACACTGGCAAGGGTGATATTACATTGTTGATATTATTTTTAAACCCTATGGAGGACTTTATATGGAATTAAGACCGTTACAAGACAGAGTTGTTGTTCAACGCCTAGATGAAGAAACTAAAACTGCTGGTGGAATTATCATTCCGGATAACCACACAGAAAAACCTTCACAAGGAAAAATCATTGCTGTGGGATCTGGATACAGAAACACTGATGGTTCAGTAAGAAATCTTGATGTTAAAGTTGGTGATGTTGTTCTTTTCGGAAAATATTCTGGAACAGAAGTTAAAGTTGAAGGCAAGCCAGTTCTAATTATGAAAGAAGACGAAATTCTAGGAATCCTTCACTAATTTAAATTTTTAATTAAAAATCACAGGAGAATTATATGGCCAAGGAATTAAAGTACTCAGAAGACGCTAGAACACTTATTTTAAACGGTGTAAATGCCCTTGCAAACGCTGTTAAGGTAACTCTAGGACCTAAAGGAAGAAACGTTGTTATCCAAAAATCTTTCGGAGCTCCTCATATCACAAAAGATGGTGTGACTGTTGCTAAAGAAATTGAATTAGAAAACAACTTCGAAAATATGGGCGCGCAAATGGTAAAAGAAGTTGCGCAAAAAACTAACGAAGATGCAGGTGACGGTACAACTACTGCAACTGTATTAGCTCAAGCTATTTACAGAGAAGGTGTTAAGCTTGTTTCTGCTGGACACAATCCAATGGATCTTAAGCGCGGAATCGATCTTGCTGTTGAAAAAGTAATTGCAAGACTTAAAGAAATGTCTAAAGAAGTAAAAACTTCTGAAGAAATTGCTCAGGTTGGAACAATTTCTGGAAACAACGATACAGAAATCGGAAAACTTATTTCTGAAGCAATGGCAAAAGTTGGAAACAACGGTGTTATTACAATTGAAGAATCAAAAACAGCTGAAACAACTTTAGACGTTGTTAAAGGTATGCAATTTGACCGTGGATATTTATCTCCATACTTCGTAAACAATCCAGAAAAAATGGAAGTAGCTTTTGATAATTGTAATATTTTAATTACAGACAAAAAAATTGCTTCTATGAAAGAACTTCTTCCATTATTGGAAAAAACTGTTCAATCAGGAAGACAACTTTTAATCATCGCTGAAGACATTGAAGGTGAAGCTCTTACAACTTTAGTTGTAAATAAACTTCGCGGAACTCTTCAAGTTGCTGCTGTTAAAGCTCCTGGTTTTGGCGACAGAAGAAAAGAAATGTTGAAAGATATTGCAATCATCACTGGTGCAACTGTTATTTCTGAAGAACTTGGAATGTCTCTTGAGACTTCTGGGATCGAAGTAATGGGAACTGCAAAAAGAATCACAATCGATAAAGAAAAAACAATTATCGTTGATGGAAATGGAACAAAAACAGATATCCAAGCTCGCGTTGGGGCCATTAAAGCTCAAATCGCAGAGACTACTTCTGACTACGACAAAGAAAAACTAAAAGAAAGATTAGCAAAAATCGATGGCGGTGTTGCTGTTATTAAAGTTGGAGCACCAACTGAAACTGAAATGAAAGAAAAGAAAGACAGAGTAGAAGACGCTTTCCACGCAACTCGCGCTGCAGTTGAAGAAGGAATCGTTGTTGGTGGTGGATCTGCATTACTACACGCTTCTTTGGTTCTTGCAGACCTTAAAGGTCGCAACGAAGAAGAAAACTTTGGTATCAGAATCATTAAACGTGCTCTAGAAGAACCTTTAAGACAAATCGCTACGAACGCAGGCCTTGAAGGTTCTGTAGTCGTTAACGAAGTTAAAGCTAACAAAGACCTAAGCTTTGGATTCAATGCTCGCGATGAAAAATTCGAAAACTTAATTCTTGCTGGTATCGTTGATCCAACTAAAGTTGTTAGATCAGCACTACAAAATGCTGCTTCAGTTGCTGGCTTAATGCTTACAACTGAAACTATGATTGCTGATCTTCCTAAAAACGACTCTGCTCCAGCAATGGGCGGCGGCGGAATGGGTGGTATGGGCGGAATGGGCGGCATGATGTAAATCGGCCTTTTTCTCAAATTAAATTGCAATTCAAAAGGGGAGCTTCGGCTCCCTTTTTTTATTGCAATTTACAGGTTAGATATAAAATTAAATATCTGATTGGTTTTATTTGGTGTAATAGGCAAAAAGGCCATAACATTTTGAGCATTCTTTTATAGGAGATCAATCATGCCAATTCCGTATGGGGGAAAGCAAGTAGTTGGGCGCATTTTAAAATGGGATATTTTTATTTTTTGAGTATTCTTCAATTATTTTATAAAGCTCGTGCTCTTTTGGGCAATATTTTTTGGTTAACTCGATTAATGATTTTGGATTAAAGGAATTAAGATCGTAATCGGTGGATGTCCCTTTTGATTTATCATTTAAATATATAGTTACTACTCTTAGAAAAAAGTTATTTGATTTTTTTCGTGAAACTTTTAATGAGTCCCATGCTATTACTTCATTGTTAGATTCTGGAAATGCTATTCCGATAGGTGAAAACTTTATTCCAAGTTTTAAATCTTTTTCTTTTAATATTAAAGAGAAAGAAATCAACATTGCGATATCGTGTGATTTGAAAATTTCTCAGGAGAGAGGTTTATTTGCAAAACAAAATGGAATCTGCCTAAAGGCTTCATCGGTGCGCCTTGAAGGAGAAAACGAATTAGTTGCAGATAAAAATGCACCAATAAATATCTCTGCCATGAGTTCTGTGACGATAAGAAGATCATCACTTGAAACAAAGGGTGATCTTTCTATCACTACCTCAAGCTTCCTTCCTCTTGAGGGAGAGATTTTAATTTCTAGAGAAAGTATTTTAAAAGCTCGCAATATTCACATCAACTCAAAGTCCAATTTAATAATAAATTCCGAATCAAAATTAAAAGCAGACAGTGTAATTCTTAACGGTGGGAACTGTGAAATCAACGACAAAAATGATCGCGACAATGACGATGAAAGAGAGCACGATAAAGAATGTAAAAAATTTAAACCATCTTTTTTATATACAGGAACTTGTACGAGTAATCCATTGCCAACGAACTTAGAAATTACTTCGGCCGTTAATGCTAGCAATTCCCAATCTGTTAACTTTAATATTTCTGGTGCCCCAAGCGCTAGCGCCATTAGTTGGATGTTTGATCACTCTTTTCTGTCAATCGAGCAGTATAAAAAATCAGATTTAACCCCTCAATTTATTGAGCACGCCCTATATTGTTGGCAGTTTTTTCTTGTTATTAATTTGATATTAAAAATTAATATTCATGAAATCAGGTCTTTAAAGTTCAAAAATAGTCGCTTTTAAATTTAAAATCATTTTTACTAAACAGACCTTAGAATCAATCAATTCTATTTATTCTCTTTAAACAATGTGAGGAAAATTTGAAAGTATTAATTTGGGTATTCGTTACTTTGATGTCGCTGGCTGCTTTTTCTGATTCTGACAAAGAAAGAAAAGACGACAGGAAAGAAGATAAAAAAGAATTAAGAGGGCATCCTGTGCCGCTTTCTGTTTTTGATGTGATTCCTCTAAATTCTCCAGTGAAAGAATCTGTCGCTAAGTTTTTACTCAAAGTTCCTAATGGATTTGAAATTGACGAAGTAAAGTACAAAATTCAGAACGCCAATCATCGCTTCGAAAAAGAGACATCTCATCAGAAAATCAATTTAGTAAATGGCCCACAGGGAAAGGAATTACAAATACCAATTTCTAAACTCTCTCCCGGGTTCTATAAATTGTATGTCAAAGTAATTGATAGAAAAAAAAAGGAGCATAATTATCATTCAAGATTTAGAGATCATGCAAAATTTGCGATAGATCAAAGTTTAGAAGTTAAAATGCCTGATCCTAAGATCAATAACGCTACTTTACTTGGTGTTGATTCAGACAACGATGGAATTCGTGACGATGTACAAAGATGGATAAATGAAAACTTTAGTTCGATGCCAGATGTAAAAATTGCTCTTAAGCAGTATGCAGTAGACGTAGAGTCTTCATTTTTAACCGCAAGTGACAAACAAGCATCAATTTTATCATCGCTTGAAACATTAAAAGCACAAGAATGTTTTTCAGATGTTGCTCGTGAATCTGGTATGACTTCAAGAGAAATTATCAACAATCGAAAAAAGGTAGATGCTATTTATATGAACACGAGAGAACGTATAGAGGCAGAGTTAAAAGCCGATGAA
>JAURXW010000204.1 GCA_030654205.1 Bacteriovorax sp. | reverse complement strand
TTAGCGGTTTACCTAATGAAGTTACTGAAAACAGATATTCGTGATCATCACTTTGATGAAGAAGACCAAGTTTACACCTCTGAATTGATGCAGATTTTAAAACTCAAAGAGAAATTCCCAAACCCACGTATTGCGTTAGTTATTCCAATGACATCGTTACGTAAAACACTTCAAAAAGTTTTTCGCAATGTGAAGGGTTTAAATGCAAGTATGGTAATAGGGCCATCGGAAGTTTCTAAAAATCAATATGATTTGTTGATTGTAGATGAGGCTCACCGTTTACGTAAGCGGAAGAATATCACTAACTTTAAAAGCTTTGATGATGCAAATGCATTACTTGGCTTTGATAAGGAAACAGGAACGGAAATTGATTGGATTTTAAAGCAGTCAAAAAACCAAATTTTCTTTTACGATGCTCATCAATCAATTAAGCCATCTGATATTGATCAAAGCAGATTTGAGTCAGTGAAGTTAGGTAATGATGCTTATTCATTAAAGTTAGTTTCGCAACTTAGAGTAAAAGGTGGATTGGATTATATTAGCTATATTGATAACTTATTACACTGCCGACTAGACGAAAATGATGAAAAGTTTGAGAGTGAAAGTTATGAGTTCAAGTTGTACGACTCCTTAAAAGAGCTTTACTCTGATCTGAAAATTAAAGAGGATAAAGTTGGTTTGTGTCGATTACTTTCTGGTTATTCTTGGGAGTGGAAATCACTTAAGGGGAATGTGCCAGATATTACTATTGAAGGTTTGGATTTAAAGTGGAATGCTACCAATCAAGACTGGATCAATTCAGAAAATGCTTTTAATGAAGTGGGTTGTATCCATACAACACAGGGATATGACTTAAATTACACAGGGATTATTTTTGGAGATGAAATTACCTACAACCCAGAAACAAAAAGTATCGAAATCATTGCTAAGAATTACTTCGATAAAAAGGGTAAAAATGGAATTCAAGACCCAGCCTTATTGAAAGAGTATATCTTGAATATTTATAAAACAATGATGCTGAGGGGGATAAAAGGTACGTATGTATATATCTGTAATGATGCACTCAGAAAATACTTCAAAAGCTTTATTTTATAAATCTGTGTATTTTTTTGCATTACCTTTTGCTTTACTAACAGGGTATTTCAATGCATTCTTTTCTATCTTTTTAAGCATAATTTCTTTTATATCGAAGTTATATTTATTTGCGATGAGAAGCGCAAATGCTAGGACGTCAGCTAATTCTTCTTTAATACGTTCATGATCAGGTTCATCAGCAGACTTCCAGAGAAATAATTCAAGCAACTCGCTTGATTCAATATTTAAAGCAATTGCCAAATCTTTTGCATTATGAAATTGCGACCAATCTCGCTCATCTCTAAATTTTAGCAATGCATTTGTTACATCTCCAATATCAGACATCTTTGAGGTTCTTTCTAAAGTCTTTTTCATATGATTAGTTGTTGTTCGCAACTAATAACTTAATTGATACGTAGATGTTTTTAATTTACTTACCAGCGAAAAACTGGGTGCTACTTTAGTACTATAGTTATCACTTAAAGTGACCATAAAAACTCTTCGTTTCTTTAAGAGCTATAAGATGGCATCTCGGAGTTCTGTCAGTAACTGTCCGATTCGAGATTTAAATTACTTAAGTGCGACTCGATATCCCCAGTGCAGGCCAAAACGCTTTATTTATAACATAACGCATTGAACCGTTAGTTGTATTAATCATGCCCTGAAACTTTTTAAAGTTGTAATTTAAGTTATACAAGTAACAGTATTCGTTCTTATCGTTAATAAATCCTAAGAATGAATACCATAGCATCAGGTCAATAATTTTTTGAAGTTGTATATCTTCAATTCCAATTTTAGAAAGCTCCGTTTTTATTTCAGTCAATGTCATTTCAGCTTTAACCCCAATAAAAGCATAAAGAACATTTTCGGCCATAGGGTAAACATCTCTTAACTCATATCCTAAATCGTTTAGTATGCTGTCAGAAAATAAATTCACACCTTTTATTAAATCAGATTCATCAATCTTTTCGTGACCAAGAGTAACCGCATTTCCCTTGCAAAAGTTAATTAAATCTATTAGAAACCTAGGTCTCATTAGACATCTATCTAAAAGAAATTGAAAAGACTCTTCACCCTTAACATGACTAATACAAAGGGCAGGCCATAACTCTTCAAATTTTGAGGCTGAGTTCCCAATGGAGTTGAACAGTATTCTTTTTCTGACTAACTCTTTAAGTGCATCTTGGTCGTGCCAATCTACATTTGCAATTGCTTCTTTTCCTCTGTCTGAAGTTTCATCTACCAAAAGCTCATAAACGTCATTTCTCAGAAAAATTAATGTGTGAGCTTCTATGCGACGTTTATTTAAGTCTCTTTCAATTTTTCTGGTGGCTTCAATAAGCGATCTAATTATTATTAAGTCTTCGGACTTTAATCCATGAGCAGGCCAACCTTTATCTAAGTTATCAAATAATAACCATAGACTATTTTTAGATTCGATATAATCTAAAACTTCATCTCGCAGTTTATTCACATCGTGCTGGTAAATAAGTTCGGTTATTTCAGCTTGCGATAAATCAATCTTAGTATGTTCCTTGTTTGCATACTTGGCCTGAAAGTCATTTCGGATATTTTCCAAAATCTTTGACATACGTTCTGAGAAATCCCCCTCTACAATATATTCATCATTTACGTATAATGCGGAGAGTCTCTTGTATGACTCATATAATGTATGGTCTCTTGTATGGTGTACTTTATCTTTTACAATTAAGGATTGGCAGATTTCCAGCAAAAGTAAATATTCCCAAAATGCAGTTATCGTATGAACTTGAGAGCCAGTATTTAATATATTTAAAACTTGATCTTTAAACTTAAGTAGTTGATAACCTTCTGGTTTAAGATCAACTACCATATTGCTTTTATCTCTTCGAATACGATCTCTTAATTGATAGAAAATTGCTGTCTTCCCTGATCCTTTGCGGCCAACAATTAATCTTGCCTCACCTCGCTCTGCCCGCATAAATGCATCGGTCTTTAAATAATACTGCCCTAAGTCCCTAAGTTCATTTTCAGCTGAAGAGGCACCAAGATTTAGACTCTCTAAAAGAGTCAATGTGGTCTCAATTCTGGAGTCACTACCTAATTGAATTGCTTCAAAAATGTCCTTGCCAAAATCACCAATAGCATCATCAATTTGCTTGGGGTGAAAGCATTGTGTTACGAAATCACGATAATCGATTGGAATTGGTCCCTCATCAATTTGAATGATTAATGTTTTAATTCCAAAACCATAAGCAAGGCCACATATAAAAGCTGCCCTAAGATTGTGAAAGTAAGAGTCAGTAAACGAATCTGGCAGAAGATGTACTAAAACTCCATATGAAGCAGAAACGTTATCAATGGCTTCATGCGCTGACATCCTTGACTGCTCATTAGGGTCGAATAGTCTAGTAGCCAATTTAGCTAACTTTGCTCTTGATACAATTCTAATTTGCTGATCAATATTGTTTCTGCC
>JAURXW010000201.1 GCA_030654205.1 Bacteriovorax sp. | reverse complement strand
TTTACTTTAAAAGTATGTGAAGTATTGCCGTGATGTGTATGAATATGAATGGATTTTCCTTTAGCGAGGAATCCAGCAACGAGGGCCTTGAAGCCATGTGTATGTAGCACTATCGGTAGTTCTTGATTTTTTAAAATTTTTTTTAATTTTTTTGGAAGTTTTAAATCCATTGCTGATTTTGAATCAATTATTATATTTTCAATATTAGGATTCAAAGCTTTTTGAAAGTCGTTGGCAAGTTGAGGGATTCTTGTTTCTCGAATTATTATCATTAATGGGTTAAGTCCCAATTCATATAGGGCCGTAATTCCCGTGAGGACTACTTTTTCGGCTCCAGCAAGAACTCCGGGAGCAAGAATTATAATAGGACGATAAGTATTAACGGCACCACTCATAATTTCCTCAAAATAGATTAGGACTCATAAACTTGTAAATACTCATCAACCATTTTATTTACTGAATAATATTGTTCAACCTGTTTTCTGGCAAGAATGGCATTCTGATGGAATTTTTCTGAAGCATTTAAGATTAAATCCAATTTTTCTAAAAAGATTTCGGCCTTTCCAATTGGAAAAGTTTCAATATATGAACCATTGGTTAATAAGGTTAAATGTCCGGGAATTTCGCTTACCAAGCAGGGTGTCTCTACGGCCATTGCCTCTAAAACAGCAACGGGGATTCCTTCATGAGTGGAGGCACTAACGTAAAGATCAGCTCCCATATTATATTCTGAAACCTGATCCTGCGGACCAATCAGTAAAATATTTTCGTCTTCTAATGTTTTTAATTGATCATAATAATTTTGATCACTCGCAGGGCCAGCGATGATTAATTGATATTGGGGTCTTTGTTTTAATGCTGTTATTAAAAATCCTTGATCCTTCAAAGGAACAATTCTAGATAACGAAAGAATAATGGGGCGGTGAATATCGAGTCCGTGACGTTTTGCTATCCATAATTTCTGGTTATATCGCAACTTGTGATCAATTGTTTTTTTGTAAGTTTGGATTCCGTTGGGAATAACGACTATTTTATTTGGGGAAAGTTTTATATCTTCAAGATAAAATTTACCAATTTTTTCGCTTACTCCTATGATTTTGTCGGCCAAGCGAGAAAAGATATGCTGATAGAGTTTTCCTCGTGGATAATTTTCAATATGGTCTAGACCATGCGTCGTGTGAATTAATTTAGGTCTTTTTTGAAAAGTTAATCTTTTCCATAATGTCAGGGGGCCTAAATACATTAGTGGATTTAGGTCATGGCCGTGAATAATATCGGCCAAGAATAAATCTTCATTCATCCGCTTAAGTAAGCTTAAGTCGTAACCATCTTTTTTAAGAACCGGGGTTATAACTTGGAGGCCACTTTTTATAAAATAATCGACCCAAGTTCGTTCATGATCATAAATATAAATTTGAACGCTATGACCTCTATTTTGCTGCTCATGAGCAAGATGATAGATTATTTTTTCAAGACCCCCGATCCCTAGGAATTGGGCCACGTGAATAATTCTCATAATGTTAAATTCATCCAGCGTATGCCTTTAGAGAAATTAGTGTTAAACTTATAATTCTTTATATAAATATACTTCGAATTTGGGAGCAGGACGTGAAATATTTATCTTTTCTTTCAGTTATTGGTTTATTTTTCTTAGTAGGTTGCTCAAGTACTACCGGACTGACTGATTATCCTCGCTACAGCCAACAGGTTGAGAAGATGATGGAAAATCAGGAAAACAATAAACTCTCTAGCTCTTTAAGTGGTGATGTTGTTCCTGATCTTTCCAAACTTCCTCAGTATATGGCCCCTGGTCATTTATTTACGATGTCTCATTCTAGTGACAGTAAATTGAGTGGAAAATTTAGAGCTGATTATAATGGGGTTTTACAGCTTCACTATAATGTAAATGTGGATGTTACCAATAAAACTTTTGCTGAAGTCAAAGAAACCGTACTTAATTCTTATAGAAAATTTTTCCAAAAAGGTGTTGAGAGTGTGAGCTTTACCCTAACGGGAAAAGAGTATTGGGTTGAAGTAAGAGGGCTAGTGAAAAAGCCAGGACGTTATCTAGTTCGTTCTTCGGATACTCTTGATTTGGTAGTAGATGCGGCCGGAGGGGTTCAAGGCGATATTAGTGTTGATTATTTTATGGCCTCACTTAAACAATCGACTTATGAATATCAAGTGCTTCTTAACCGATATTTTGAATCAAGTGAGAGTGTTGATAAAATTCGCTGGCTCGGTGGTGACAGTATTTTTATTACGAAGCTAGATAGCTTGGCCGGCTCTAGTAAAGAAATACCATTTGTGACAATGATCGGGGGAGTAGTAAAACCCGGCAAAGTACTTTATCAAAAAGACGCAGGTTTTTATTTTTATATCGAAAAATCAGGCGGGCTTATCCAAGGTCTGGGCTATGATGAGTGTTATGTTTTTAGAAATACAAAAGAAGGCGTAAAGCGCATTAATTTTTCTTTTGATAAACCAGAAACGATACCTGTCATTTTTCCAAACGACACAATCTACATGAATTCTAAAATTCAGACTGCAGGTGATACTTGGCTTCAAAGATTGGGACAAATCGCAGGAATCATTTCGACTGCAGCATTGCTTATTATAGCCTTGTAAAAAATAGCATGGGCAAAATTTAAATATGAAAAAAAAATATATTATCATTTTGCTTATCTGCTTTTCGCATTCTTTTTTAATTAATTTTGCTTTTTCAAAATCGTTTAATTTCTCTTCGAATGAACCTCAATGGGGTTTTTATGGAGATGGACTAGGTGCTTATATAAACAATATGGGAAGAGGCAAAGACCAAAAAAGTATGTGGCTTTCCACTGATTGGGGAGAGACCCAAACATCTTTTTTTAAATGGAATGATCTCACTCCTGGATTATATAAAGTTGTTACATATGTTCGTGCTGAAGATGTTAGTAAGGGAGCAGAGGGAGTTTCTTTTTGGCATTTTTACGATGGTGGATTTGGCACACAATCTCCTTTCATGGATTTATTTGGTGATTATGGATGGAGAAAAATTGAATACACCGTAAAAGTTAAAGGATCAGATCTTACTGTGTGGTTTCGTCTTAAGTCTCCTGGTCAAGTTTGGATTGATGATTTTTCAATTGAAAAAGTTGAGGGACCTAATGAATTAGTTTCTATCGAAGCTCCAGGATTACTTTTAGATCTAGATTTCAAAGGTAATTCTTTAAAGGCCCTGAATTCTGCTGGGCGAAGTAAGCTCTATACATTTGAGACTCAAGAATCTGGCCATTCGTTTAATATTAAAAATGGAGTTGGGGAATTTCTGCCTCAAAAGTTTTATAATTTTAATTTAAGTAAAATGCCAATCAAAGATTGGACAAAATATGATCGGCTTGAAATGGATATATATAATCCTAATGAAAGTTATACGGATTTTTTCGTTACAATTGCAGATGACAAAACAACTAATTATTGGTCTCAGCTCAATCACAAGCAAACCTTGGCCCCCGGGTGGAATAAAATTAATATTCCCCTTACTCAGTATGTAGGAGAAAGAGGATCGCATCGCTTTTTGCGTGGAATAAATTTAGCAAAAATTGAAAAGTTTTTTATTTCCATTGATCCTGATAGCAAAGATCGTTTTTCTTCAAAGTCATTTTTGATCGATAATATTTATCTTTCCACCAACCCTATGCCTGTAATACCCAAAGAAGTTACGGCCTTTGATTTTACTTCCCAAAAAGCTGATAAGGGAGGAAATTTAACGAAGATCACGTCACAAATGACTTACAAAACCCTTAGAGGTTATGGTTTTAGCGATGCAAAGTTTTGGCGTGTCGAAGATTCTCAATATGCTTCAGAAGCTCTACGTTATTCAATTGGAATGCTTAAAGGGCATTTTTTAATAAAGCTTCCAAATGGAAAATATCATATAAGCTTAATCATCGATAAGCTCGGTTATTGGGACGTTCCTTTTTGGTCTGATCGCACGGTCTTTGCTAATCGTATACCCATTTTTAAAGAAACTAGAAGTAATGGAAATGATTTTTTAAATGATCTTCTGCGTTTTGAAAATACAATTCCAGAGATTGAAGATCATCCCTTTAGTCTATATTTGGCAAAAATTTTCCACCCAATTGATAAAGTGATTGATGTTACAAATGGGATGCTAGATTTAGAATTTATAGGGG
>JAURXW010000198.1 GCA_030654205.1 Bacteriovorax sp. | reverse complement strand
TTCATCTGAAAAAAATGCCAGAATTACTTCTGGGAAAGGTGCTGCTGCTTCGACAACTGCCGGCTCTGGAGCAAAAAGAGGAAAAATTAGCATTGATTCACGAACTAATTCTTTAATCGTCAAAGATACAGCTGAAGTTATAGAAAGAATGAAAAAAATTGTAGAATTGCTAGATGCTCAAACTCCACAAGTTTTAATCGAAGCTAAAATAGTAGAAGTTTCTGAGAGATACAGTAAGGAAATCGGATTGGATCAAGGTCTGGGTTTTGGTTATGATCCTTTTAGTGCCACTGCAGCTGCAGGAACAAATAATGGTTCATTTTCTTTTAGTACGGCCCCGGACGCTACAAAGTCATTATTTGGTTTAACGATCGGACGAGTAAATAAATTTATTAACTTAGATTTTAAATTGAAATTAATGGAAAGTGAGTCAAAAGGAAAAATCATTTCAAGTCCTAAAATTATAACTAAAAATAATGTGGCCGCCATGATTACTCAAGATGAAGTCACTTATTATCCAGAAACTACTATTTCAACAGTTGCTGGTGGAAGTACCTCGTCTGCAGTGGCTTGGAAATCTCAAAACTCAATGCTTGAGCTCTCAGTTACTCCACAAGTAACAAACGAAGGATCTATATCTCTTGATGTTAATCTTAAAAAAGATTCACTTGTGGCAGCGGCCCAAATCGGCGCCCCCCAAGATACAATTAAACGCGTAGTTAAAACCCAAGTCCTAGTCGACAACGGAGCAACAGTTGTAATCGGAGGAATTTATTCCTACGCTCAATCTGAAAATCACTCAGGTGTGCCGTTTTTAAAAGATGTGCCATTGCTTGGATGGTTGTTTAGAACAAAATACAACCCTTCAACAATTAAAAAAGAACTTATTATCTTCCTCACACCGCGAATTATTAACCAAGAAGAAGCTGGCTTAGTTGATAGAGGCTAGAAGATCTTATGAGTAAGGATAAACTGCAACTTCTTTCACCACTTTTTTTAAAGTATCAAAGTGACTTTGAAAAAAATCCTAATTCTAGAGTTTTTGCTCCGCTGGCAGAAACGTATCGAAAATTAGGGATGACTGATAAAGCAATGGAAATTCTCTCGCATGGTATTCGCGTTCATCCTGCTTACTTGATGGGATACCTGGGACTGGCATTTTGTTATTACGACTTAAAACAATTTAATCTTGCCTATTCTACGATGAAGCCATTGGTGGAATCTAATCGTGATAATTTACGCTTATTAAAACTTTTTTCGGACGTTTGTCTTGAACTTGAAAAAAAAGAAGAGGCGCTTGAAACACTAAAGTATCTATTATTTATTAATCCACGCGATAAAGAAATTGCAGAATTGGTATTGAGAGTTGAGCGAGAGGTCGATAATAAATATAAGCCTCAGCACAAACCAATAATTATTCCAGAAAAAGATTTAACTAGCGAAGGATTGAGTCGAACTGATTTTTCATTGTTTAATTTAAAAAAATTAGAAAATGCAAAACCTATAAATGAAGATGGTTTTGATGATTGGAAAACTGTGGATCTAAGCCTTGAGGCGCCAGATGAAAACTACACGACATCGACAAACTATGATCAGTGGAATGTAAAAAAAGGTGATGAACGCAATAACTTAGTCAAAGAAACAGTTGAAGAAAAAGTCGAAGAAAATTTTGAACGCGGCTACCACGTACATCTCGACTTAGAAGAAGATTCAGACCCCTTTTTAGAAGTTGCATTGAAAGAAACTTTCAAGCCAGAAATAATTAATAATTCTCCGCTTGTGACACATACATTAGTCGATTTGTACTGTGGACAAGGGCATATTGAAAAAGCACTAGAAGTTTTAGAAAAAATATTACTATTAAATCCTACTGATCAAAAAACAATTAAGAAAATTAAAGAAATTCAGGCCCTCGTTCAACCTCTTGCACAATACGATGAAATTGAGCCTGAACCTGATGATGAGCCTGAGGATGATGACAGAAATAATATCGATTTTATATTACACTACGAAGAGCCTAAGGTTGAGAAACAAGCTAATCTCGTTACTCCAACTCAACTAGAAGAAGTAAGTGAAGAAGAAGGCCGTCGTAACTTGATGAGTATATTCGATGAAAAGCTTGGTCCTATAGAAATAGTTGAAGATAACTCCCGATTAGAAGTCGTACGAATCATTGAAGCAAAATTAACTCTATTCCTTAAGAAAATACAAAAAAGAGCACTAGATTATCAAGCGAGTGTTTGATATTTTGTTCTTATGACATCTCAAAAAAAATTTCTTATCATAAATGGCCCAAACTTAAATATGCTTGGACTTAGACAGCCGGAAATCTACGGTGATCTCTCTTTGCAAGATATTATTGAGTACACTGAAAAAAAATTATTAAATAAATGTGAATGTCACTGGTACCAATCCAATATTGAAGGTGAAATTGTTGGCCGAATTCAAGAGCTAACCAAACAAGATTACAGCGCTTTAGTTATTAATCCGGGTGCTTATTCCCATACCAGTGTCGCGATTCTTGACGCCCTTCACATACTTAAAATTCCCATTATTGAAGTCCATTTGTCCAACACCCATCGAAGAGAAGAGTTTCGTCAAACAAAGTTGACTGCGAAAGCTTCAACAATCATAATGGAAGGCCTCGGCAAGAATGCTTATTTTATGGCCATTGAATCCCAGCTTTTGTAAAAAGGGTTAAAGCTAATTAACAAGGAAAAGATATGATCGACACGACCGACATGAAAAAAGGTTTAAAATTGGAATTGGAAGGTAAGCCATACGTTGTGCTTAAATCCGAATTCACAAATCCCGGTAAAGGCTCAGCATTTGTTATCGTCAGAATTAAAAATCTTGAAACTGGTCAAGTTATGGAACGGACTTTTAAATCAGGAGTTTCTACTAACGCAACTATTCCAGATCTTGAAGAAAAAGAAGTGGAATATATGTACGCCGACGTTGAAGGCTTCAACTTTATGGACCAGGCCAACTTCGAATCTATTCATTTAACTACTGAACAAGTAGGAGATGATAAAGTTTTCCTAATGGAAGGCTCAAAATTAATAGTTCTTTACTATAAAAGTCGCCCAATTTCGATTGAACATCCCCATTTTGTTTATTTAAAAGTTGCAGAAACTGATCCAGGATTAAAAGGCGATACGGCCTCTGGAGCTACAAAGAAAGCAGTTATGGAAACTGGTCTTCAAGTAAGAGTTCCTCTCTTTATTAAAGAAGGTGAACTTTTAAAAATTGATACTCGCGAAGGTGCTTACGTAGAGCGTGCATCAGCAACTAAGTAATCTACTCAAGAATTCTATGAGGGGCAATATTTCGCCCCTCATCCTTATCCCCAATATCAGTTAAAATAAAAACAATCTCAATAACTTATCTAACTCCGGGGAGTAATGAGCGAACAACAAAAATGGAAGCAATTCCTTTCTAGCATAGAAAGTATGGCGCCTAATTTAACTTCTATTGAAGAGCAAAAACTTTTATTGAATCAATATGAATCAATCGATGAAAATTATCGTGATATTGAATGTCCTTCTAGTTACAAACATATGTGGAAGGTTTCGCTGCAATTGGGAAAATTAAATTTGGCCAATAAATATGCCCAAAAATATCTTCAACACTTACTCGATTTAAAACGAACACCACAAATAAAATCATTTCTTGCATCGCTTTTAGAAGCTAGTTTATTTAAAAAAGATGAAGTGAAGTATTTAAGGATTACAGAAATTTTATTGGGGTCCGTTAAAAAAATTACTGAGGCAGACTTAGTTCATTTTGAATTATTAAATACTCATCCGGACCATTGGAAAGCATCTTCACTTTTTTTACAACAGTATTTGTTATTAGAAAGTGATTGGAAGGCCGAGGAGTGGAAGCTTTGTTACCAGTATATTTTGCTTAATCATTTTGATAGAGATATTTTCAATTTGTTACTTGAGAAATCCCAGGAATTAAAAAATAAGAATACTGAGAAAAAAATCAAAGAACTCTTTGATGCTAAAAATATTAAATATAACTCTCAGAAATTGACCGGTCAAAACATTGAACAAACAAAAAAAGAAAGTTTAAATCTTGATTATGACCAGGTGGCAATGGACATGTTGTCTGGTTTAAAAGAACCTGACAATGAAGAGCAAAGACGAGTCTTAAACTCGTTGCGCTTTATTCCAGAGGAAGACTTGGCCCTTAAAGGGCAAGACATGATCGTGGCATTTGAACTTTTAGGAATGGAGCAAGTTGTCCAGGTACTTTGTGAAAAAATGGTAAAAATACTCACAGATGTAAAACAAAAAGCTAGTGTTTATTATGTATGGATTCAGGCCTTAAATAATAATGAAGAATACTTTAAATCAATAGATCTGATAGATGAAATATTAGAAAAAGAACCTCTGTATGGTGAAGAGCGATTAGCTTTTTTATACTTAAAAGCAGAGGCTTGTTTAAAACTTAAAAAAATAAAACTGGCAAAACAACTTTACATGGAAATAAAAAAAGAAAATCCTCATTATCGTTTAGTAGGAGCAAGGCTTAAATTAATTGAAGCAACTTAATAAAATATTGATCGTGTTTTTTGTATTTAGCTTCCTCACCATTTATGGTGGGTGGCGCTTTATTCACTCGCGTGAATTTTCTGATAAAGCTTCCCAAAAAGTTTCAACGATACTCACTAAAAAATTTGGGGCAAAATTAGCCTTCACAGGCGTTGATTTTAATGTTTTTCCACCTTCGACAATTTTTAAAAATATTCATATAGAAAAAAATGATCCAACTCTGGCCGATATAGATTTATACGTTGATGAGTTAATCGTTTCTTTTACTTATGCCAGTTTTTTTTCAAGTGAATTACAAATTGATGACCTAAAGTTAAAAGATGGCGCACTCACAGTGAAAACTTATGTCACAAATGAAAAGGACATTGACTGGAAAGAACTAGATTTTAAAAATATTTATAATCAATATGATATTTTACAACAAAAAAGTCCCTTGCATTTAAATATGGCCAGGCTTGAAAACATTAATATTCAAGTTGATGAATCAAGTCTTTTTATAGAATCTTTATCTTTGGCCCCTCACCGTAAAGATCTTTTATGCAAAATAAAAGCTTCACAAATACATGTTGAACATAAACTTAAAGATGTTCGAGCAATCAATCTTAACAAAGGAGAGTTGTTTCTCCGTTTAACAAAAGAAGAGTGGAAGGTTGAAAACTTACTCATTGAAGATGAGAAAAATAATTTAAGCGGAGAGGCCTTATTTTTTAATCAGCATAAAACAATCCAAGTAAATGCTAAAACTCAGTTTAAATTAAACCTCGAAAGCATTTTACCGATTATTCCCAAAATACCAAAAGAGCTCCTTGGTATAAAAGGTGATGTTGCAGGAAGTTTAGTGGCCCGTGGTAATTTATTCGACCCCAATATTGAATTGCTTGTTAGTACCAAACAATTTAAGAGTGACTGGATTCAGTTGGCAGACGCCAGTATTGAATTAAGAAAGAAAAATAATTTATTAAT
>JAURXW010000161.1 GCA_030654205.1 Bacteriovorax sp. | reverse complement strand
ATTATTTAACTCAATATCATCACCGTGGCATAAGTATATTTTTTTTGATCCATCAATAAACTCGAAAGATGAAGCCATCGAAAACAAAGTAGAATCAAGTTCTTTATGCACCTGGAAGAACTTCACATAAAGATTTTTGATATGGAAATCGTGATTACCTTCAACATAACAAATTCTTTTCCCCTTAGATAAAAGACTTTTTAATTCTGTAAAATAATTTTGAAAACGATTAAAATATTGTGAGTGGGGTCCAATCATCAAATCAAATATATCTCCAAGCATGAAAATAACGTCTGAGGATTGAACATCAGGGTTTCTTAAAAATGCTAAAAGCAATTCTTCGGCTTTATCACCGGAGTTTTTAATATGAACATCAGATATTGCAGAAAATTTCATGATTTTATTATTGGCCAAGCTTCACGATCTGTAAAACTTTGTGAATTAGTTTTTTTTTGAATTTGTTGTAACAGTATCTCGTGAGTTATAAACTCGGCTATAAATGCCCGGTCTTCTTTTGATATTTCAGTAAATCGAAAAGCTAGCTTATGTCCACCATATGGAAGGTCATCAAATTTAAATCTATCAATGGCAAAAGAATTTACGCATTCAGCTTTTACTTTTATTTTACGAAGACCAATATCTAAAACAAATAACGCATATATCTTACCCTTAGTATTCGCGACCTTGTCTGATTTAGACAAAATAATTGCAATCCCACCCATGCTAAAATCATAAATAGATTTCTTTATAATAACTTTGTTATGTTCAAAGCTTACAAAACAAGTTTTAGCGGGTTGAACTCTTTCATGTTTTCTTCTTTCGTAAAAAGTATATTCTACTGGCGGGAACAATTTAATTTTCTTGTCAGAGGTTATCAACTTTAACTCTGATGAAAATGACACTGAAAGCTCTGGTACATAAATATTTAAAATTCTATTTCCAGAAATTACCTTTTCAAGATTTTCATCTTGCCCATCACACAGTTCTAATTCAAATTCATTATAATCTTTGCGGTAGGCTTTAATTTTCATCTCACACTTTTCTATCAATCCACCAATCGATTGCCAGGCAAAAAAAGACAAGTTCCCTTGAACCGCTTCTGCAATCATCCTATCAAATTCCTTACTCTTCTTTTGCTCTTTCATTTTTTATCCTGTCCCCCTTAAACCTCTCTACTCCTAAAAGTAGAGAGGTGGGATTTAAAACAGAAGTTACTAAATTAAAGAGAGGAGAATATCTCCTCTCTAATTTTTTATATCTTATTAAGAAATTAATCTAAGTGCAGAGTTTGGAATCTGGTTAGCTTGCGCTAATGTTGAAACCGCCGCATTCTTTACAACACTGTTAGAAGCACGTGCTGCTGAAGCTTCTGCAACATCCACGTCTTGAATAACTGATCTTGCACTATCTTGGTTGATCGTTTGTGTTTCAAGGTTTTTAACAGTTGAACCAAGTCTTGATTGAATAGAACCCAAATTTGCTCTTTGGCCAGATACAGTTTCAATCGCTTTATCAACACTACTAATAGCCGTTAGTGCATCATCTTTACTTACAATCCCCGTTCCATCTATTCCGATAGATGAAGAAGATGAGTTTGTTTCATTTGAATCAAATGAAATTTTATTTTGTTCACCAGCAAATGCTCCAACCTGGAAGTCCATTGTGCCCTTGCCTTTACCATTTAATAACTGTGAGCCGTTAAAAGTCGTAGAGTCTGAAATACGATCAACTTCTTTTGTTAACTGTTGATATTCTTTATCTAGAAATCCTCTCTCTTTTTCTCCAACAGTGTCAGATGCCGCTTGAACTGTTAATTCTCTCAAGCGCACTAGAATGTTTGAAGTTTCATTCAATCCACCTTCAGCTGTTTGAACAAGCGAGATACCATCGTTAGCGTTTCGTGTAGCTTGTCTTAAACCCTTTGTTTGAGCTTCTAAGTTTGTAGCGATGGCCAGACCAGCAGCATCGTCTGAAGCTTTTGTGATTCTTTTACCTGAAGAGAGTTTTTCCAACTGAGCATTCCCAGCGTTTGAAACTTCCTTTAAGTTCTTCTGTACCGATTGAGATGCGATGTTCGTTGCAATTCTTAAACCCATTTAGTAACTCCTGTTTTTAGAGAGTCCCCACTCTCTTGTTATTGACTGCTTTTGTCAGTCAAACAACCTATCGAACGACTCGGTCAAATACTTAAGTGAAATAATATGCTCGGGCTTTTTTTCTTTTAATTTTTCAAACATTTTAATAGGTTAGATGTGAAAATAAATTGATTGAAGTGGTTTGGTTGGGGAATAAAAGTGAATTCTACTAACTAAATAGCTAGACTGCTTCGGCTCCTGCCTCTCGCAGTCATACATCACATCCTGTGAATAAAAAATCCCCCCGCCAAATTTGCGGGGAAGCGAGGGGATTTGGGTTTAAGTATAGAAAGAATAATCATTGCTACAACTATTCTCGCTAGGAGATTACTTAAAAATATTTTATTTCAAAAATTTGCTCTATTCAGAGTTAACTTTTTTTTAAAAAAGAGTGCATTCAATTTGAATAACACTCTATGCTTTTTAAAATTATAATTAACTAATTAATCTAAGTGCTGACATCGGTATTTGGTTCGCTTGTGCAAGAGTTGATACCGCCGCATTTTTTACGACGTTGTTTGAAGCTAAGCTTGCAGAAGCTTCAGCGACATCCACATCTTGAATAACCGATCTTGCACTATCTTGGTTAATTGTTTGTGTTTCAAGGTTCTTCACTGTTGATCCTAGTCTAGATTGAATAGAACCCAAATCTGCTCTTTGTCCTGAAACTTTTTCAATGGCAGCATCTACGTTTGAGATTGCATCAAGTGCATCACCTTTTTCAGCAATTCCTGTTCCAGAAATACCAATTGACGATGACGATGAGTCTGTTGTGCTCGAGTCAAATGTAATTTTATTTTGTTCACCGGCAAATGCTCCAACCTGGAAGTCCATTGAGCCTTTTCCTTTACCATTTAATAATTGTGATCCGTTAAAAGTCGTTGATTCTGAAATACGGTCAACTTCTTTTGTTAACTGTTGATACTCTTTATCTAGAAATCCTCTTTCTTGTTCTCCAACAGTATCTGATGCTGCTTGAACTGTTAATTCTCTCAAGCGCACTAGAATGTTTGAAGTTTCATTCAATCCACCTTCAGCTGTTTGAACAAGCGAGATACCATCGTTAGCGTTTCGTGTAGCTTGTCTTAAACC
>JAURXW010000160.1 GCA_030654205.1 Bacteriovorax sp. | reverse complement strand
TACATGGTTTTGGTAAAGTTGCTATTCCTGCAGCTAATGATTTAAAAGCTCAAGGAGCAAAAATCGTAGCAGTGTCTGATGTCTCTGGCGGTGTTTATGATCCTAATGGTCTTGATATCGACAAATGTGAGAGATGGGTAAAAGAAAATAAAGTTCTTAAAGGAATGCCTGGAACACAACACATTACTAACGATGAACTTTTTGCACTTAAAGTAGATGTTTTAATTCCAGCTGCGATTGATGGTGTAATTACTGAAAAAAATGCACACACAGTAAAGGCCAGAATTATTGCTGAAGGAGCCAACGGTCCACTTACCAAAGAAGCAATTGATATCGTAACTGCTAATGGATCTTTTTTGATTCCAGATATTCTTTGTAACGCTGGTGGGGTTATCGTATCTTATTTTGAATGGGTACAAGGGCTACAAAGCTTTTTTTGGGATCTAGACGAAGTAAACGGCAAACTTCATTCTATTATGAAAGATGCCTTTGAAAACGTTTACGCGACTTCAAAAGAGTTTAATACCAATATGAAAAGTGCTGCTTTAGTAGCTGCCATTCGTCGACTTGAAAAAGCGATGAAACTTAGAGGTCTTTGGCCGTCATAATCTTTCAAAAGTTATAAAATATAAGCCACCGCAAGGTGGCTTTTTTGTATTTAAAAATTTAAAATAACTTTCATATGTCATCTCTACTTTCATTTCTTTTTCTCATTAATTTAAAAGCTGCTGTTTTAAAACATGAAGTTTCTTCGCCTCAATACAAAGAATTTGAGTACGCTGAGGTTTGTGAAACAATGGGCACTAAGAATGCTATTCTTATTTCTCCTAAATCACTCACCAAAATTGAATGTTTAAATAAAACTTATCTTCTTTTGGATTTTTGTTTAAAAAAATTTCCAATGGAAAAAACTTTTACCAGAGGTTATGTGGATAAAAGTAAAAAGAAAGTTGTTTGCGAAATGAGTGAAAGTGTAATGTTAAGTGTTTCATGTGATGAGAAAGATTTAAAATACTGCTTCAATCCTAAAAAAGGATGTGGAGAACTTAAAAAAATATATGCCAACCGATTAGAGATCGCTCATTTTTCAATGCTCGAAAAAAATTTAAATTGCTATTTTGCAAAACACATAGGGGAGAGTCTCAATGATCTTTAAAAACCTTCTGACTTCATTATTCTTATTAGTAAGTTTATCAACTGGTGCTCAGGCCGGTTTTATGGCCGTGGCCAATGTTTCAAAAATTCATGGAGCTGCTTTTATTAACAAAGAACAAATAAAAGAAGGAGCTGAAATTGCCGAAGGAATGGAGTTAACGATTCCTAAAAAAGGTGATTTTGTAGAAGTAAAATTTCAAAATGGGCATCTCGTTCGTTTTACCGGCGCCAATGTAAAAGTAGAAACATTAAATCCCAAAAATACCCTTTTTAATTTATTGAAAGGAAAAATGTTTTCAGCGATTAAACCACTTACTAAAGATGAAACATTTCATGTAAAAACAAAACGAGCATCATTTGCCGTTCGCGGAACGCAGTTCTTGATTGAAGAAACAAAGAAACAAGTTTACCTATGCGTATGCGAAGGAATTGTTGCCACGAAGTCTGTGGCCGGTGAAGTTGAAGTTAAAAAAGATGAAGACTTAACTCTCGCTAACGCCAAGGCTGAACTTAAAGCAACAATTGCGGCCAAGAGCATGGTTGATATGACTAAAAAAGTTTTTATTGAAATGGGACTTAAATAATAAAATTTAAATATGCTTTTTTCCCATGTATTGCGGATTAAGCATGTTTTCGACAGAAAAAATCTCATCTAATTGCGCTTGAGTGACTAATCCTTTTTCAAGCGCAACTTCAGAAACATTCTTTCCAGTTTTTGCACAAATTTTTCCTATTTGATCACATGTCTCATGACCTAAAATTGGGTCAAGAAAAGTTACGATTGCAATACTGTTCATGACATTTGCTAAGCAAATTTCTGGATTGGCCGTAATGCCGTCAATGCATTTTGATTGTAAAGTAATAATGGCATTTTTAAGCAGACTAATGGATTCAAATAGCGAAGAAGCAATGACTGGCTCCATTACGTTGAGCTGCAACTGGCCTGCTTCTGAGGCCATGGTAATAGTTAAATCATTTCCAATAACTTTAAAACAAACTTGGTTCACAACTTCAGGAATAACAGGATTAACTTTTGCAGGCATAATGCTTGAGCCTGCCTGAAGTTCTGGAAGATTAATTTCTTTTAGCCCAGCTCGAGGCCCGGAAGAAAGAAGACGAAGGTCATTGCAAATTTTAGAAAGTTTCACTGCCGATCTTTTAAGGGCCCCTGAAAGAATAACGTAAGCTCCACAGTCTGATGTGGCCTCAATTAAATCTTCTGATAAGGTAAAATCATAACCTGTGACTTCGCGAAGTTTTTTGACGGCCAGTGGAGCATAATCAGGAGGAGTATTAATTCCTGTTCCGATTGCAGTTGCTCCAAGATTAACTTCTAAAACTAAATTTTTAAGGGTTGAAAGTAATTTAATATCTTCTTTTATCAAAGTTGCGTAGGCATTAAATTCTTGTCCTAATGACATTGGAACAGCATCTTGAAGTTGTGTACGTCCCATTTTTAAAACGCTTTTAAATTCTTGCGATTTATTTTCAAATGATTTGTTGAGTATTTGTAAAGCCGAAATTAATTCAAGTAAATGTGCATAGAGCGCCACTCTAAAAGCTGTTGGGTAGGCATCGTTAGTTGATTGGCATTTATTTACATGATCATTGGGATGAACAATATTGTAATTACCTTTTGCTTCACCTAAAAGTTCAAGTGCCAAATTGGCAATGACTTCATTGGCATTCATGTTTACGGAAGTTCCGGCCCCACCTTGAAAAATATCAGTTGGAAATTGATCGAGGCAGCGATTTTTAATAATAATTTCATCACAAGCAGAAATTATAATTGTAGATATTTTTTTATCAATGGTTCCGATTTCACCATTGGCCATGGCACAAGCTTTTTTAGTCAAAGCAAGGGCCTTGACCATTAAAACATTATGACTAATTTTAGAATGGGAAATTTTGAAATTTTCTAGTGCACGGAGAGTATGAATTCCGTAATAGGCATCAAAGGGAATTGCTTTTTCACCTAAAAGATCATGTTCAATTCGACTATTGTTTAATTCCTGGCCCATAGTAAAAACTCCATACTTAGAAAAAAAATGATTATCTTATTGTCAGAAATTGCGCCCCTCTGAGCAAGTCTTTTCTAGTATTAGCGTTCTAATGAATAACGAATGTCTAGAAAGATGCAAAAATTCTTGCAGGAGGAATTTTTATGAACATGCGAACAAAAAGTCTTTATCCTTACGCGGGGCAATTTTGTCCAGTTGATATCTTTGGTTATGCCTCAAATGGTATTCCTGGTATTGAGATTGTGGGAGTTGGGCGATATGCCAGATCAATGAAGGAGAAATTTGTTTATCTTTCAAGAGAGCGAAAACTAAAATTTCCATTAAAGAGATTTGTCCTTTGTGTTGAAGGTGAAGTTGAAGGAAAAAAATTTAAAGAAGAGGAATATCGTTATTTAGAACTTCCATTATTGATGATGCTTTGGAGTTTGACGGGACATTTGCCACTTGCACAACTTGAAGACTGTTTTGCTGCGGGAAAAATTTCGGTTGAAGGTGAAGTAACTTCATTAGATCTTTCAGAAAGCCAGCAAATGGAGCTCTCTGATTTATTTAAACTGAATGAATCACAATCACTCAAAGTCATTGCGACCAATCAAACGATAGTCTATGAAGATTACTATCATTTACCTGTAGAGGCATTAATGGCCTCGCTTTTGACTGAGAGTAAGTAATTTGGAGTTGAAGTAATGATCAAACAATTGCTAATCTTACATAAGTAAATAGTCCAAAGGAGTTTATATGAAATTGTTAGTGTTGGTATGTTTTTTTACTTCAACTTCTTTTTTACATGTACATGCAGCTACGGTTAATTTAAATGTCGGTGATACAATCACGCTGCAACCAAACACGACAACTACGGTTAGTTGTGGGGGAGAAAATCTCGATTGTAAACTTCCAGTAAAAAACTTAAAAACCAAATTGGATTATTGTAAAACTAATAATGATACGACTGTTGAAGAATGTCTTAATCAGATTTGGCCAAATTTTAGGAAGAATAATTCTCAGTGTGTGAATCAAGCGTTTGAAACTTGTCTTACATTTTGTAAAAGTTCATTTCAAACTCTTGATTGTTTAAATATTTGTGATTAAGTTTTTAAATCGAAAGCGCAGTTAAAAGTTTAACGTCACTCAAATCAAATTCGTTCTTCTTTCTCAAACAATCCTTTAATGGCGAAAGAGCAACTTTACCTTGAACAAAAACAGTTGCACTCGCCAATTGATTTCCAATGAGAGCTTCCACGGCCATTTGCCCCATTTGAGAAGCAATTAAGCGATCAGTTGGCGTTGGGTTTCCTCCGCGTTGGATATGACCCAAAATACAAACATGGGCCTGAAGCCCAAATTTATCCTTGAGATTTTTTTGAATGGTATGACTGATTCCTTCAACTTCTCCTTCAGCGGCAATAATAATTGAAGATGTTTTTCCACGCTTAATACCGCGGTCAATATCAGCGGCTATTTTGTCATAATCAATGGCCGCAATAGGAAGCACGACATTTTCAGCTCCGGTACAAATTCCAACTTTAAGTGCAATGGCCGGAGAGCGTCTGCCCATGACTTCAACGATAAAAGTTCTGGCGTGAGAATTTGCGGTGTCGCGAATTTTATCCACGGCCTCGACAGCATTTCTAACGGCGGTATCAAATCCGATGGTGTAATCAGTTCCGTCGATATCATTATCGATCGTTCCGGGAATTCCAACTACAGGAATAAGATGTTCTTCATGTAGCTTCATCGCTCCGTTAAATGAACCGTCGCCACCTATGACAATAAGAGCGTCTATTTTTTTTCTTTTAAGTAAATTGGCCGCTTCTTTTCTTCCTTCAGCAGTCATGAACTCAGCACAACGAGAAGTTTGCAAAATGGTTCCACCATGCTGAAGAATATTTCCAACAGAAGAAACATCAAGATGTCTTATATCGCCTTCTAAAAGCCCTGCGTATCCCTTTTGAATACCGAAAACTTCAAGGCCTGCGCCAATGCCAGTTCGAACAACTGCTCGAATAGCACAATTCATTCCTGGACTATCGCCACCGCTACAAAGGACTGCAATTCTTTTTATTTCATTCATATAATTTCCTATTTAAAAATACTTGTACTAACAAAGTTGGGAGCTTTAGGCAGTCCCATAATATTAAGAATAGTAGGCGCCACATCTTTTAGCCCAAAGGGACCAGTGTCTAATTCTAGTTTTTCATTTTTTAATTTTGGATCAAAAACACTAAATGGAACCGGAGCTTCAGTGTGTGAAGTATGCATATCACCATTTTCGTAAACCATTTGATCAGAATTTCCATGATCGGCCGTTATAAGCATTGTGACTTT
>JAURXW010000159.1 GCA_030654205.1 Bacteriovorax sp. | reverse complement strand
AACATTAAAGGGCTTGAGTGCCCCCCAAGAAAACAATAAATACCAACTGATAATAAACTCAATATAAGTGTGTTAATTATCAAAACACTTGAAAGACCAATAACCTTCCCCAGCATAAATGATGTTCGTGAAATCGGCCGTGATAAAATCATATAAAGAGTTCTGTTTTCAATTTCTTTACTTAAAAGAGTGCTACCAATAAATATAGACATAATTAAATTAGAAATTGAAGTTAATCCAAATCCAAAGTCCAAAGCAACTTTTGCAGGGGCACCATACGCAAACTCGGAAGCGACGTACGAAATAAAAACAAGGCCAATGGCTATAAATACTATACTTAGCATTACCTTACTTCGGTAAACTTCAATGAAAGTGTATTTAGCAACAACGGATGTTTTATTCATTTTTTTATTTTATAGATAATTTCTTCAAGTGATATTTTTTCTTTTTCTATTTCTATGATTTCTATTTTTTTAGATATCATTTCTTCTAAAAAAGCATTCTTCTCTTCATTTCTCAAATGAGCAATCTCAATCCGACCTTCTCTTAGTGTTTTCACGGTATAAAGATCGCTTGTATGCTTCATTAAAAGAGTATCAATATTTCCTTCATAAACAAGCTTTCCTTTTTCTATAAAGATAACTTTATTACAAATTTCTTCAACATCAGAGACTATATGACTGCTAAAGAATATGGTGACACCACTTTTATTAAGTTCAAGCATTATTTTTTTAAAATCTCTTCTACCAATGGGATCAAGACCTGAAAGTGGTTCATCAAGTACAAGTAATATTGGATCGTGTATAAGGCAACTGACAAATCCAAGTCTTTGCAGCATTCCTTTAGAGTATTCTTTTGTTAATTTATCTAAAGCATGCTCAATTTGCATTTTCCCAGTCCAGTATTTAATTTTTTTAACTAATGCCTCTGAATCAATTGAATTAATTTTTCCAACATATTCGAGAAACTCGCGCCCTGTTAAATGTGGATAAAGATATGGTCTTTCCGGGAGATATCCAATCTTGGATTTTATTTCACTTAGACTTTGTCCCATGCTTTTGTCAAAAATCACTCCACCTGCTGTTTGTCTGGAGAAATCCATTAATATTTTAATTAATGTTGTCTTTCCTGCTCCATTGGCACCAAGAAATCCCACAAGATCACCAGCCGCTATTTCAAATGAAATATTATCAACTGCAAGGTATTCTTTAGCCCAAAAGTTTGTTTTAAATTTTTTGGTAATATTGTTAAATTCAATCATATTTATATTTTATAGAAGAATTAAGTTATGTGGGAATTTTTGTAAAGTTTTTAACAATATGGATATTAATTTTCTGGGGAGGACGACTTGAAATAAACAACATTTTCAATATCCTATACTTTAAAATTCCGATAATGAGACCGAACCCGTAGTAAAAATGCCCCATTAAGAAAAGAACTGGTGTTATCAAAATCTGTCTATAAGTTAATTTAAGCCTTTTATTTTTCACAATGGCCATCAATGACAAAAAAACATGTAAAACAATGGGCGTTACAAATACAACTGAAACATTAATTAAATATACGAGCAAAATTATATAAATTGTAAAAAACATAGGAATCAAAAATAAATATTCAAATGGACCACTCAATTGTAAATGCTTTGCCCTGCCGTTCCCGTAATAAAACATTTGCTGTAAAAATAACTTGATTGTTTCTCTCGGTTTACGAAATACGATTGCATCTGGATCATAAATAATAGTGGTATTTGCATGTATGCTTTTTAAAAATTTATTTTCCTCACCTGGATATAGATTTTGATCAAATCCGCTAGTCTTTAAAAAAAAATCTTTCCTAATTAGCATGTTGCACAATATAAGTTCTTTCTCAGAAGCATTTCTTTTTTTCCCTACTGGATTATAGCGGCTTCTTACTGGGCCTATTCCGAAGGCACTAGAGAAAAACAAAATAGATGGGTTTGTAAAATACATATCATTTTCAACCAAAACAGATGGGCCACCACAAATTTTTAATTCTGGATGTTCACGTATGGTATTTAAATAGCATGCTAAAAGATTTCTTTTAGGAATAGAGTCATCGTCTAAAAATAAAATAAAATCGCCTTGCGCATGTTTGGAAAGCATATTTCTTTGTTTTGAAGGATTGTCGCCTTCAGCAAATATAATTTCAAAATCAATACCATTTTGGTTAAGTTTTTCTATGAAACTGTAAGCATTAGCGTCTTGATTAAATTTTCTAGTTGCAATTAATATACTTAATTTTATTTGTGAATTCAAAAAAACACCTATTGCATATTAAAAATGTAATTAAACTTATTTTTCAATGATACAATGAAAAACTATGAAAACATTTAATTTTTTAAAAAAACATTTTATTCTTTTGGCGGTGTTATTTTTTTTATTTATTGCTAATACTATTAATCAAAAATTTAGTAAGCCACTTGTGATTTTATCAAAACAGAGTGATACATGGAATTTAAATGATGAAATGGTTTTAAGATTTAATTTAGGTTTTAAAAGACTGGAGTCCTCTTACCTATGGATATCAACAATCCTTGAAAGTGACATCGAACATTACAAAGATAAAAATTTAAATTCTTGGATGTTTCTCCGTTTTAATTCTATTTCCAAGCTTGACCCTCAGTTTTACGAAAACTATGCGTTTGGCGGCCCCTACCTCTCAATAGTTAAAGATGATCTAGAAGGAGCTAGTGTTATTTATGATAAAGGTCTTCTTCAATTTCCGAATGATTTTTCCCTACTTAGAGATGCCGGCTTTCATTATCATTTTGAACTTGGTAATTATTCGAAATCTTACGCTATTTATTCAAGATTAAAAAACCATAAGCTTTCTAATCCTGTAATAATTTCTAACCTTGCAAGATTGGAAATAGAAAAGGGAAATCCTCAACTTGCTTTTAACTTATTACTTACACAATTAAAATCTATCAAAGATAAAGATTCATTTCTTGCTCAAAAGATCAAGTCTCATCTTTACTCAATTAAAGCCGAAATGGACTTAACTTGTTTAAATATGTTTTTAAAAAATTGCTCAGTAAAAGATTTTTATGGAAAAAAATATATTTATAAAAATAATATTTTCGCAGCTGCTTATAACTGGCAGCCGTACAGATTACATATAGCAAAAAAACGAGTCTCACCATAAACCAAGGGGAGACTCGTTAGATTTACTAGAATCCTGCAGTATCGTTCGATAATAATTTCGCTTGATTTATTGTCCACTGGTCAAGAGCAACAGCGGAAGAAATACTTGCAGAAGCTCCTGCTAGAAATGCAGTCTGAGTAGAGGTCGTGGTAGCTATTAAGTTTGCTGCCAAAACAGGCATATTTGCAGTAACCGCAGCAAGCTGAGTGGCCGGTGGTACTATTGGTGAATCAGCTGCCGTACATGCACCAGTTATTAAAGGAGTCGCAACACCTGTTGCAAATCCAACAAGATAATAACCTCTTGGTGATGCTTCGTATCCCATTGTTGTCAAACACGTTCCGTATGTGTCGTAGTCAGCAGAAGTACCAACCTCTGTAGAATAAATCGCTGCAAGCTGAATTTTTGCTTCAGATTGTTTTGCTTTCGCTTGATACTTTTTAAAATTTGGAACTGCAATCGCAGATAAAATCCCAATGATTGCAACAACAACCATTAACTCAACAAGGGTAAAACCTTGTTCATTTTTTAAAGCCAGTTTACTCATAATTCTCTCCTGTTTTTACCAAAATTAAGATTTGGTATTTTTTAATTTTTATAACTTAGCACTCAAGAAAAAATTAAGATTTTTCCGAGGGCAAGATATAAAAACTTGTTTATCTAAATATTATATCACTAATCGGCAATTTTTTTAAAATACATTAATTTTTGTTATTTTATGCCCCCGCAGACATAAACATTGGTAGATACATGGCCACTAAAATTGTGGCAATTACGCTCCCTAAAACAACAATAATAATAGGTTCAATCATTTTTGTCATACCCGCCACAAGTGTATCCACCTCTTCTTCGAAGACCTCAGCAACTCGCAAAAGCATCTGGTCAATCTGCCCAGTTTGCTCGCCAACTCTGATCATTTGAGTAACAAGCTCGGGAAAATATTCAATTTTACTTAGAGGCTCAGTCAGAGTCTTTCCTTCAACAACTTTTTTCTTAACTTCTTTTAAGTCTTGAACAATGACCGTGTTGTCTATCGTTTCAATGCAAATATCTAAAGCATCAATCAACGAAACGCCCGCTCCTAAAAGTGTTGAAAGCGTGTTGGCAAATGAACTTAAATTTCCTTTAATAATAATATTTCCGAAAATGGGAAAACGCATACTCGTGTTATCCCAAAATATTTTTCCTGTTGGTGTTTTTATATATGACATGAAGGCAGCCAAACCAACAAAGACCCCAGGATCCATAATCGGAGAATACTTCCCATAAAAATTAGAAGTATCAATTTCAAAATGAGTAATCCACGGTATCGCCTGAACAGACTCCGTTAGCAT
>JAURXW010000157.1 GCA_030654205.1 Bacteriovorax sp. | reverse complement strand
ACCCTGCGGTGTGAATGCATGCATCTAAATCAAGAGGAAGATAATGAATCCATGGCATTCCGACTAACTCTAAATCTCCTTGGAGCAAATTGAAGTTGGCATGAACAAGATTCATTTTAGAGGGTGTGCGCACCAATCCGTAAACAGTATGGCCTTGGTTTAATAATTTTAAACAAAGATGAGTTCCCACAAAACCATTGGCACCAGTGACTAAAATCTTCATTTAAGAAATAGTCTTTTGGTAGAGACGGTAGCGTTTATAAGCTTCTCCACCCATTCGGATAAGTGGCTTATTCATTTCTAAATTATTTTCTAAAATCCAACTCATTTCAATATTTTTGTTCAATGGGTTTTTCTTGATAGCAATATGATTGTGCTTATAAAGCAGAGTTTCTAATCCAATTTTTCTAAATTCTTTTTTCACACCCATCGTTATAACTCGCACGCGATTCATTCGTTTTTTAGCGGTTAAGATTTTATAGATAGCACTAGGAGATAAATTTCCGCTTGGGATTTTTTTAAAAACTTGATTGAGATCTGGGAGAGTTAAAATAAATCCGGCCACAACTCCATCAACCAATGCGAAGTGTACGAGACCGGGATCAACGATTGATTTTAAATCTTTGGCCGTATGATAAAATTCTTCCTTAGTCATGGGAACAAATCCCCAATTAGATTCCCATGCTGAATTATAAATATCAAACATAGTTTCTAGTTCTTCATTCCATTTTTTGAGATTAAGAGTTCTAAAAGTAACTTTAGATTTTTTCTCAGTTCTTTCAGCGATATCCATAATAATCTTAGGCATTGTAAAATGAGCATCAACATTATAAGCAAGCAGATCCATTGTTTTAGCATAGCCATAACTCTCAACCAAAGTCGGGTAGTAGGGAGGATTATAGGTCATCATTATTTGAGGAGCATCATCGAATTTATCAACTAAAAAACCACATTCATAATTAGTCCCAGGATTCATTGGTCCTTGCATCGAAGTTAATCCTTCACTTTTAAGCGAAGCTTCGGCCGTAGACAAAAGTAGATCTGAAACTTTTTTGTCATTGATGGCCTCATAAAAACCAAAAAAACCAATTTGAGAATTTTGGTATTTATTATAGGCGTGATTATTGACGGCCATAATTCGGCCGACTGCTTTTGAATCTTTAATCGCAAGCCAAGCTTTAACAGTTGCAGTTTTATAGAAGGGATGTTTTTTTTGATCTAGAAGATCTTTCACTGCCATTTTAAGCGGAGGAACCCAATGAGGATCGTTTTTATAAATTGACCATGGTAGATTTATAAATTCTTTTAAGTCTTTTTTGTTAGAAAGATTTATTTCTCGAATTGAGATTGGCATATATAAGATCTCCAGAAATTGATTTTGGAGATCTTATCTTATGAATTTAATTTTGACTATTAGTGGATTGAAGTTGGTATTTCAAATACTTTTTTTGCTTCTGCAAAGACTTCAAGTACGCGCGCAAGATCAGCTTTATTGTGTGAAGACATATAACTAGTTCTAATTAAGGCTTCACCTTTTGGCACAGCTGGCGGAAGAACAGGAGTTGCAAAAACTCCGTGGGCCTCTAAAAATTTAGTCATTTTTAAAGCCTTCATATCATCGCCAATAAAAAGAGGGATGATTGGGGTTTGTGATCCGTAAGTATAAAAACCTAATTCTTTAAATCCATTTCTCATGAATGCAACATTTTCCCAAAGATTAGTAAGTATTGTTGGATCACTTGTGACCATATCAATACAGGCTGAAACCGTAGCAACAGCTGCAGGAGGCATAGAGGCCGAAAACATAAATGAGCGGGCCGAGTGACGGATATAATCAATTGAGTCGCGGTTTCCTGAAATCACACCACCGATTGAGGCGAATGATTTTGAGAAAGTACCCATATTGAAATCAACTTCTTGAGCTAGATTAAAGTGGTGCATAGTCCCGCGACCTTGGGCTCCCATGACTCCCATTCCGTGAGCATCATCAACATAGACGAATGCGCCGTATTTTTTAGCAAGGGCCACAACTTCAGGCAATTTCATGATATCACCGGTCATTGAGAAGACACCATCAGCAACAACGATCACGCGGTTAAAACGACTCACATTACTTTCAAGCAACTCTTCAAGAGAGCTCATGTCATTGTGTTTGTATTTAAAAGTTGTCCCGAGCGATAGTCTTGATGAATCAATTATTGAAGCGTGATTTTCAGAATCAAAAAGCATTAAATCTTTTGGACCACATAAAGCCGATAGGGCCCCTAAATTTGCTTGCATACCAGTCGAAAAAACGATTGCTGATTCATGCCCTAAGTATTCTGCTAATTTAACATCTAATTCTTCGTGGATATTAAGGTTACCATTTAAAAAACGAGATCCAGTACAACCTGTTCCGTATTTTTCAATTGCTTTAATCGCAGCTTCTTTAACATAAGGGTGATGAGTTAAGCCTAAATAATTATTTGAGCCTATCATTATTTGTTTTTTACCTTTAACGGTAACAGTTGAAGCTTCAGTTTCTTCAATTGCTCTAAAAAAAGGGTAAAGATCATGTTCACGCATAAGGTTAGCGCGCTCAATGATTTTGCTCTCACTAAAAGGAGTTTTCGCCATCTTTGGTTCTCTTGTAGGTTTACTTGTCGATTCTAGGTCAGATTTGCTTTTTGTTGTTTCCATAATATCGGAAAAAACTACTCTGAAAGCCATATATCGTCAATCAAATTGGATTGGTGTGAAAATTCTATGCGAACCAACTTAAGTCAGTATTATTAGCTAATTAAGAGTCGATTAAATAGATTTATGTGGGATCTGATTTTTTTGCAAGGATAGTGTCGAACTTCTTTCTCATCTCCTCACCGCGGGCTTCAGATGATATTTTTATATAAAGCTCATCTTCTGTTTTGCGGGCCAGTTCTTTAAAAGAGATTCCAATTTTGATTTTACCATTTGGCGCACCGGCCTCATCCAGCACCGGAATAATAGCGGCCACCTGTGCAAAAGGGATATAGTAGTTTTTGCGATCAAAGCGTAAAGTGCATTCCTTAAAAAGCGCTCCTTTGGCAAAACGATCTTTATCGATTGCTTCAATTATAAAGCTAGTTCCGCCAATTGAAATATCTTCGGCCGGAAAGACTTGTTCATCGATTTTAAATTGAATGGGAATAATAGTACTGGAGTTTAAACGAAAATTACCCCGTTGCTGGCTTTTGAAGATATCTTGCAGGATTTCAATGGAATAAGTTAATTCATCTGGATGAAACTTTAATTTACCACCAGTAAAATAATTTATTCGGTCTTGAATCGGAATTTTAACTAAGACTTGTTTTCCCGCTTTCAGAGATCCTGTAATTTTGGTAATCAAGCTGCCTGTCGGTTTTAATTTAATTGTTTTTGTTTGCGGTAAGTATTCAACAGCAATATAGAGTTCTGCGTCGTCTTCATTTTCGCCTTTTTCCCATACAGTTAAAGGTTGAGCATTTTCCGAGCTACATTGCATTAGCATACTCTCAGTAAAATCTTCGATAGTCGCAGGTTGAAAATAATGTTTTTTATTTGGGTCATTCTTTTCTTTCATGCTCATATATTCGGCACTTGTAACATAAGACTTTAATTAGCATCGCTTTTTTCCTGACGAGAGGTTTAAATTTGAGTACAATTTTTGCCAATGAAAAGCTTTAATTTAGACAAAATGAATACGGAACTCATCAAGGGCCTTGCCCATTACCGAATAGGTGATGAGGATAATTCTGTATTACTTAACTCTTACCTGGGCCTTCCACTCAGGCTTTCTTTTCAAAAGGAAATCAATTGCACCCATTGTGGGACATTGGTAAAAAAAGCTTATAATGGTGGTTATTGCTATCCCTGTTCTATCAAGTTGGCCGAATGTGATATGTGCATTTTAAAACCCGAGCTTTGTCATTATGCCAAGGGGACTTGCCGAAATTCCACCTGGGGAGAGGCCAATTGTCTGATTCCTCATTTTGTCTACCTGGCCAATTCGTCAGGTTTAAAAGTAGGAATTACTCGCTCTACCCAAACTCCCACCCGCTGGATAGATCAAGGAGCGGTGGCCGCCCTTCCCATTTTAAAAGTGAGTACTCGTTATCAATCAGGAGTATTTGAAAAACTTTTTGCGAGTGTCGTTAATGATAAAACAGATTGGCGAAAAATGCTTAAAGGCAATATCGAAGAAATAGATCTTGAAGAAAAGCGCGACGAGCTTTTTGAATTATTGGGAGAATCAATTGATAGTATGGAGAGCGAATTTGGAAATAATCAAATTGAAATTCTTGAAAACTATGAAGTTACCAATATTGATTATCCCGTCATAGAATATCCAGAAAAGGTGAGCTCACTTTCTCTAGATAAGCACGACTCTGTCGGCGGAATCCTCAAAGGAATCAAAGGCCAGTATTTAATTTTTGATACTGGAGTTATAAATATCAGAAGCCATACGGGCTACAAAATAGAATTAGAATTCTAGGGAGAAGAAATGAAATCAGATACACCAAAAATTATTAAACTTAGCGAATACAAAAAACCAGATTATATGGTTCAAACGATTGATCTCGTTGTGTATTTAGAAAATACTCAAACTCTTGTTCAATCCAAAATGAAACTTAAAAAAGCATCTGGAGAGATGGGGCCATTGCGCTTAAATGGAGAGGAATTACAATTAAAATCAATCGCCATTAATGGAAAAAAATTAGCGGCTACTGATTATAGTTTGGAAGATGATTTACTGGTTATTCACGATGTTCCCGCCGAATTTGAGTTGGAAATTGAAAATACAATTAATCCTGAGGCCAATAAAACTCTTGATGGGCTTTATAAATCGGGAACTATTTTTTGCACCCAAAATGAACCGGAAGGTTTTAGAAGAATTACCTATTATATTGATCGACCTGATAATATGGCGAAATTTACGACTAAAATAATTGCGGATAAAAAACTCTATCCTATTCTTTTATCAAACGGGAATCCTGTTGCGAAGGGTGATCTAGAAGGTGGAAAACATTTTGTTACTTGGGAAGATCCGTTTAAAAAACCATCTTATTTATTTGCCTTGGTCGCAGGAGATTTGGGGTCAATTAAAGACACTTACAAAACTTCATCTGGGCGTCAAGTCGCACTCGAAATTTATTGCGATAAAGGCAATGAAGATAAATGCCATCACGCGATGGAGTCACTTAAAAAATCAATGAAATGGGATGAAGACCGTTTTGGACTTGAGTATGATTTAGATATTTATATGATCGTTGCTGTAGATGCTTTTAATATGGGTGCTATGGAAAACAAAGGACTGAATGTTTTTAATTCGGCCTATGTTTTAGCTAATCCTAAAACTGCGACTGACGCTAACTTTTATGGAATTGAATCTGTTATAGGCCATGAGTATTTTCACAATTGGACTGGTAATAGAGTTACCTGTCGTGATTGGTTTCAGTTAACACTAAAAGAGGGTTTAACTGTTTTTCGCGATCAAGAATTTTCGGCCGATTTAAACTCTCGAAATGTTGAGCGAATTTTATCAGTTATGGGACTTCGCTCCGCTCAGTTCTCTGAAGATGCAGGGCCCACAAGTCATCCCATTAAGCCTGAAACTTATATGGAAATTAATAATTTTTATACAGCAACAATTTATGAAAAAGGGGCAGAAGTCATTCGCATGATTCAAACTCTTTTAGGAGTTGATGGGTTTAGAAAAGGAATGGATAAATATTTTGAGTTGTTCGATGGCCAGGCCGTGCGCACGGAAGATTTTATTCACGCCATGAGTGTTGCCAATAATAATTTTGATTTTACACAATTTAAAAATTGGTATAATCAAAATGGAACACCTTCAGTAACTGCTACAACGAGTTATGATGAAAATCTAAAACAATTTAAACTTACTTTGCACCAACATTTACCAGCCAATACAATTCCAGAAGCTAAGCCATTTCATATACCTTTTAAAGTAGGCTTAGTCGGAAGAAATGGTAAGGATTTAATTAATAAAACGCTTGAATTAAAAAAAGAAAAAGAAGAATTTGTTTTTGATAATATTATGGAATTACCGATTGCTTCTCTTAATCGAGAATTTTCAGCACCGATAAAATTAAGCAGTGATTTAAGTTTTAATGATCAGTTATTCTTAATGGCCCATGATTCAGATTCTTTTAATCGTTTTGAAGCCACTCAAGTTGTTGCTCAAAAAATTATCAATGAATTAATTACTGATATATTAGGTAACAAAACATTAAAGTTAAATGAAGCGTATATTGAATCATTTGGAAAAATTTTAAATGACTCTAGTCTTGATGCTGCCTTCCGATCTCTCTCGATGACTATTCCGGCAGAGGGAACAATTCATCAGGAACAAAATGAAATTATGTTTCCTCAGACAGCTCTCGCCAGAGACTTTGTAAAAAAAGAACTGGCCCGCGTTCATCATGAAACATTTTTTAAATTATACGTTTCTGTCAATCAGACTGGAGAGTATAAGTTGGATCCGAAATCGATGGGAGAGAGAGACTTAAAAGCAAATTGTTTAAATTTTCTCTCTTATTATGAAGGTGATAAATATATCGATCTTCCATTTACACAATTTAAAAATGCCACAAATATGACGGATGAAATTGGTGCTTTGGGTACTTTGGTTAACTCACATTCAGTTTATAAAGATGAGGCCTTAAAATTATTTTACACAAAGTGGAAACATGAAACACTTGTTATGCAAAAATGGTTAACGGTTCAAGGAGCAGATGTTCATGAGAGTGTGTATGATAATCTTTTAAAATTAGAAAATGATCCAATCTATGACAGAACAATTCCAAATCTTGTGCGCTCACTTTTAGGGCAATTTGCTGTGAATAAAATTCAATTTAACCATCCTTCAGGAAGAGGATATAAATTAATTGCTGACCGTATGATTGTGTTAGATAAATTAAACCATCAATTCGCTTCTCGGTTGGCCTCAAATTTTAAATATTTTAAACGACTGC
>JAURXW010000155.1 GCA_030654205.1 Bacteriovorax sp. | reverse complement strand
ATCACTTAAATTTTCCATCTTTAACTGCCACTCAAGATGCTCAGCAAGTGTCATGGATTTAGAAACAATATTTTCGTATCCTGGCATTTCATCTGAATCAGATGATGGACTGGCCATATTAGGAGCTGATGAGTTTGAGTTAAATGAATCGGCGTATGAATCCCAATCGAAATCATCTTTGTCTTTCATTAGAGGAGCTTCTGAAAAGTCATCTGATGTGGCCTCGCGGGTATCATCCCCCGGAGTTTCAGCATCGCCTTCTCCACCCATCTCTTCGAGCATTGGGTTTTCAACCATCTCTTCAGCGATGACATTTGTCATCTCTAAATGGGTTAGGGTGAGAAGCTTAATCGCTTGCTGCAATTGCGGAGTCATTGCAAGATTTTGCGTTTGTCTTAACCCTTGGGACATTTTTACGGCCATAGTCTTACCTGTGCCTTATCGAATTACATCCTGAATTCTTCTCCTAAGTAGAACTTCCTTGCTCTCTCGTCGTTAATTAATTCTGCTGGCTTTCCACTAACAAGTAATTCACCACTATTCATAATATAGGCCCGATCGACAATTCCTAATGTCTCTCGAACATTATGATCTGTTATGAGTACTCCAATATTTCTAAGTTTCAATCCTTCTATTAATGATTGAATGTCTGACACCGCTAAAGGATCAACTCCAGCAAATGGTTCATCTAATAAAACAAATTTTGGCTCTAAGGCCAAAGCACGAGCTATTTCAACTCGGCGCCGCTCTCCACCTGAAAGGGCAGAGCCTTTTGAGTGTCGAACATGATCAAGCTTAAAATCTTGAATCAAAGATTCCATTAAATCTTTTCTTTCACGTCCAGATAATTTTCGATTCTCTAACACTGCCATAATATTTTCTTCAATTGTTAAATCGCGAAAAACAGAAGCTTCCTGCGGAAGATAACCAATCCCATTCAAAGCACGTTTATGAATAGGTTGATCTGTTACATCTATATTATCTAAGGTAATTCTTCCCTCATCTGCTTTAACCAAACCTACCATCATATAAAATGAGGTCGTTTTACCGGCCCCGTTGGGTCCTAGGAGTCCAACTATTTCTCCTTGAGTAACAGAAATATTTACATCTTTAACCACGGTTCTTCCACCATAGGTTTTTTTTAAATTAAAAGCTTCAAGCTTTATTTGATTCATAACAAGTGACCTTTCCTTAGTCTTTTTCTTTTTCTTTTTCGAGCGTTATATTGGTATTGGCATCATCAACTTCCACCGTTTCAATATTCTCTCTAATTATAATCCTATTTCCTTTAATTACATCACGCTCTTGGAAAACTTTGGGCAACCCGGTAAGAATAATTTTTTTCTCACTTATAAGTCCCTCTAATTTTTCCGCAAAAGCTTTTCTTTGAAATGGCCTTCCATTACTTACAAGCTTTTCCTGTAATCTAACATCGTCATATAAAGCGTAATACTTGAGTTTTTTGTTATAGTTTTCTAAAAAAACTTCTCCACGATTGGCAAAAGCGTCTAAGTTTTCTTTTTTAAAGGACACATTTCCTTTCATTTCAACCAAACTTAAAGGCAAATTGAGCGTTAACAAATCTGTTTTAAAGCTGATATTTTCTTCATAAATACGTTTTCTTTTAATCGAGCCATTGACCGCGCCACTATATTCGATCAATTGCAATTTAGGCCGATAAGTCGCATTGCTTGAATTGACTAAAATATCATCACTTGTTTTTTCAATAGTGCTTAAAGTTTTTACATTATTGTAAGCATACAAAATTTCTCCAGCAGAAAGTATCGAAATTTTATCCGCCTTGAGATTTGTAGTACTCATCTGAATCTCAACATCGTTTTCTAAAAATATTTCCTTCTTTTTTAAAAGTGCACGAGATTTTTTGGATTGAAAATGAATCGGTTCTAGTGCCAAATCAGATTCTTTTTCATAGCGATAAATTATTCCAATTGGGTCAAAAGCAATAACAACTCCATCAATTGTTGAAACACTAAGTTCGTTGGATTCCAACTCAATAAATGGTCTCGATTTTTCTACAGAATAATAATTTACGTCTTTGAAAAATGTTTCATCAACTGCATCATTTCGAGGACCTTTGGTCGGTGTTTGATCACTGCCAAATTCGTTAAAATGTCCCAAATATGAAGCAAAGCTCAACCCCATGCAGGCCGCTAAAAATAATAAAATAATAGAATATTGCCGGATTTTCAAACAAGCTTCCCTAGTGATTTTAAGATCAACTAACTTATCGTATTATAGTCCCTAAATTCTTATAATTTTAAGCATTTATTTTTCTTTAATTTTCTTTAAAACTATTCTTTAAATATTCTAATTTAGTCCAACATTCCTTTACTAACTACTTAAACTAAAGGTATTGTTGACCCTATTCATCAAGTAATTTTTGTAAGGATTAAATTGTGTCATTAAAAGACCTACAAAAAATAGTCGACCAAGGTCATAAGCTCACTCCAATGATGGAGCAGTATTTCCAAATTAAAAAAAATTATCCCGAAACTCTTTTGCTATTTCGCATGGGGGACTTTTATGAGGTTTTTTTTGAAGATGCCAGACAGACGGCTAAAATATTAAACATCACGCTAACTCATCGTGGAAAAATTGGAGATACACCAATTCCAATGGCCGGTATTCCTCATCATGCGGCTTCAACTTATATTGATCGAATTACCAATCGTGGTTTAAAAGTTGCAATCTGTGAACAAATCGAAGATCCAAAAGATGCCATTGGTATTGTAAAAAGAGGAGTGACTCAAGTTGTAAGCCCAGGGATGCCATTTGACTTGGATAAAACTCAGGGGCATGAACACCGCTACATGGTTTCAAGTTTCAAAAAAAATAACGATTATTTTTTAGTGGCCCTCGATTTTACCACTGGTGATTTTAGAGGATTTAAATATCCTAGCTTCGAAGACTTTATCGAAGGCCTGCGCATGATTGCACCTCGTGAGTTTATTACTTTCATGGGCCAATGGGCCGAATCAGATGTTGAAAGCTTGCTTTCTCATTATGGTGTATTGAAAACTCATTTAAGTGCAGAGTATTTTTCTCCAAAATTTACTGATCTTTATATTGAAAAACTTATTCCTGGCTTTAAACGCGATAAAATTTTAAAACTTGATGAAGATATATTATCGGCTATCGGTGCTTTGGCTTTTTATGTTTGTTCAACTCAATTATTAGAAAGTTTCATGCATATTCGCCCTTTCAAAATGATATCCAATGCTGGCGTTATGAAGGTTACACTTCCAACACTAACTGGTTTGGAAATCATTCCGAGAACACGTGAAAGTTACAAAGAATCTATTCTAGGTTTTTTTGATAAAACTGAAACGGCGATGGGAGCTCGGTTACTAAAAGGCTTGTTTTCAACGCCACTTTATAATTTAAATGAAATCAATGAACGCTTAGATATAGTCCAATCATTAATTGAAAATAATGCTCTTATCAAAGACCAAAAAGATGAACTGGCAAAAATTCGAGATATTGAAAGAATTCTCGCAAAAGTTTCAATGAATAAAGGCTCAGCTTCAGATTTATTAAATTTAGCAGTGGCCATCAAAGCCTATAGCGTGCTTTTGGAAATCAATAAAGCACTACCCTATAAAGCTGAACTTTCTACTAGCGAATTAAAAAATCTCATAAAACTGGCCGAGACAATTACCAAAAGCCTCAACGATGAAATTGGAGCGAGTCTTGAAAAAGGCAATCTTATTCGCTTAGGTGTTCATAAAGAACGCGATCGTTTGGCCCAACTTCACCTCAATGTAGGTGATGAGCTTTTAAAAATGGAAACGCGCTTAAGAGCTGAAAGTGGGATTCAAAAACTTCGAATTAAATCTAATAATGTTACTGGATTTTTCATTGAAGTTTCTAAAGGAAGTACTGATAAAGTTCCCGATAATTTTGACCGTCGCCAAACCTTGGTGAATGCCGAAAGATACACCACTCCTGAACTCACTCAATTAGAAAAAGAAACAATCACCGCCCAATCAAAACTTGAAAAACTTGAACGTGAAATTTTTAAAGAACTGATCAATTCAGTCCATGAATTAAGCCTATCTATTATGACTATGTCTGGGCAAATTGCCTTGATGGATGCATTTCAAAGCTTGGCTACCATAGCACTTCAAGAGGGATTTACCAGACCAGATATTCAAGATAAAAAGCAAGTTCTTCATCTTGAAAGCGGCTTTCACCCTTTAATTAAATCTCTCATTAAAGATCAATTTGTTTGTCACGATCTTCATCTAGATGAAAAAATTTATTTTGGTTTAATCACAGGTCCAAACATGGCCGGTAAAACAACCGTTATGAGAGAAGTGGCTATTATTCAACTACTCGCTCAAATGGGTTCTTTTGTTCCAGCGAAAGTCGCTCGTTTAGGAATGTGTGATTTTCTTTTTAGCAGACTTGGAGCCAGTGATGATATTTTAAAAGGTCAATCAACCTTTATGGTAGAGATGGCAGAGACGGCAGAAATTCTTCGCCATGCAACCGAGAAATCTCTTATTATTTTAGATGAAGTTGGAAGAGGAACATCAACTTATGATGGTCTCTCAATTGCTTGGGGACTTGTAGAACATTTTATCGATACAACACGCGCACTTACTTTATTTGCCACCCATTATCATGAGCTTATTGATATTGCAGAAAAAAATCCTGCTGCTAAAAATTTAACCGTCGAGACTATTAGTCATAAGGGTAATGTCCAATTTTTATATCGATTAATAGAGCGTGCTGCCTCTCAAAGTTTTGGGATTTATGTGGCGAGCCTGGCGGGATTACCTAAAAGTATTCTCAAACGCTCAGAGGAAATTTTGCATCAACTTGAGATGAGTCATCACACCCCAATTCTTGATCAAAAGTCATACGAAAAAACTCAGGCTTCAAGCTCCCAGCTTTGTTTTCTTCCAGATGTTAAAGTTGTGGAAATTCCACCTTATTTAAAAGAATTAGAACTGGAATTAGCCAAAATGGATGTTATGAAAATGACTCCGCTTGATGCCTTAATAAAGTTAAATCAGCTAAAAACCCAAATGGAATTACATTAGGCACTAAAACACTAAGATTTTCCCCGGGCAATTCGATAAGTATAAAGAAATGGTCCAGGGGGAAATTATGTTTCAAACTAGTGATATATTAAAAAAACGTGTTTATGCTCTGACGACAGATTTTTTTATCGTGGTAATCACTAATTATTTCCTAATGGCTTCATTCACTAATTTTTTGAAAACAGTTTTTTTTCATTTTCCACTTCATGCTCAATTATTCCTAATTCATAAATTAGCAATGATGACTTCAGTTTCATTACTGTCTCTTAGCTTTGCCTACTTCTCAATTTTTTATTTTGTAACCAATGGCCGAACCATGGGAAAAACACTTTTTGGCTTAAAAGTTATTTCACCTAGTGGTGAAATGACTCTAAAAGAGTCAATGCAACGATCATTCGCTTATTTTTCCTGTGCGATGTTTGGTTCATTTTTATTTGCTCTGTCCTTTATTAGAAAGGATGATAAAAGTTTAGCAGACGTTTTTTCAGGAACGAATGTTGTATATGATCATAACGAAAATTTATCTGAAATTGACGTGGGAACAGAATTTCAATTGTCATTGGTACAAGAGGAAAATAATTATGATGAAAATAAGGCCGCCTAAATTGCGACCTTAATTTTTATAATTTAACCTACTTACGATTCCAACATGCTTCTTAACATCCAAGATGTTTTTTCATGAACTCTTAGTCTTTGAATTAATAGATCGGCCGTTGGCTCATCATGAACTTCATTAACCATTGAAAAAAGTCCACGCGCAGTTTTAATAACTTGCTCATGACCAAGAACTAATTCTGTAATCATTTGAGTTGCACTCAAATCACCTAAATTTTCTTTAATTGAAGTTAATTTCATAAAATCATGATAACTGGCCGGAGCTTTAACTCCAAGGGCGCGGATTCTTTCAGCAATTTCATCTACCGCCAAGGCCAATTCATTGTATTGCCCCTCAAACATTATGTGCAATGTTTGAAACATTGGACCAGTTACATTCCAATGAAAATTATGAGTCTTTAAATAAAGAGTGTAGCTATCGGCTAGAAAATGAGACAAGCCTTTAGAAATTTCTTCGCGATTTTTTTCGCTGATTCCGATATCGATTTTTGCTTTCATAATAACTCCTTCCAAACAATAAAAATTAACATTACGATCGAGACACTCGCAAAACTTGAACCTAAGGATATTTTTTGACTTTTAATTTTGGTAAACTTCAGTAGATCAAACAATGTTGTACTCATTAGCGCCCCACCTGAAAAAGCAATCACAAGTGACAAAATGGTTAAACTCTCCTGGCTTATATAACCACCAAATAATCCTGAAACAAGGGCCACTATTCCTGAAGTAAGTGCTCCCAGAATGGTAATTACCGGATCAAATCCAATTGCTAAAAAACCAATGGCCACCGCAGCACCGCTAAATAAATTGTGAAAAGCTAGAATTGTCAGCAACGAATTCGCTTCACCTGTGTGACTTAAATTCATTGAGGCCCCAGCTGCTAAGCCTATGGGAATTGCTCTTAATATTAGTGTTAAAATAAATAAGATTGTTTTTTGTTCATTAATATTATTAATTGCAATTGTTTCTAATATATTTTTTAAAATGTTTTTTGAAAGTAAGAAAAAAAGAACACCTAAAAAAAAAGTCGCAATACTCAGGTTGATAGTTTTATCAATTATATTTGGGTAAAGAAGACTTACTGATGTAACAATTAGTAAAAGTCCGACGAAAAAATCAATTCTCAATTCAGCAAGTGCTGCAATTTTTAAGTATTCTTTAAAAATAATTAATAGTACTGCCCCGGCAATTGTAGCAATACTAGCAATCAATCCACCCAACAAACCTAAATGCAAACCATTCATAAACGAAGTCTCCCCTTTGAGGAGTATCGAATATTTTGATAGAATTGAATAATTGATAAAAACTAAATAGCAATAGCTAAAAATTATGAGTAGGTTTTTGTTAACCTACTCATAATTAATAAGAATTTAAGCTTTAGTCGTCCAGTTGAAATGAAGCTCTTTAAGCTGAGCTTCGCTGGGCTTTGAAGGTGCCTGTGACATCAGGTCACTTGCGGAAGAAGTTTTTGGAAATGCAATAACATCTCTAATAGAATCCGTTCCAGTGAGAATCATTATTAATCTATCTAATCCAAAAGCAAGACCTCCATGAGGAGGAACACCATATTTTAAAGCTTCTATGAAAAATCCAAATTGATTTTTAGTTTCCTCAGGAGTGAATCCCAATACTTTGAACATTCTATCTTGAACACCTTGATCATAAATCCGAATGGAACCACCACCAATTTCATAACCATTACAAACAACGTCATAAGCTTCTGCGGTCAGTTTTCCGAGTGGCCCGTTGGGGTCCTTGTGATCTGAATTCATAAAGACATCAAGCTTGTCTCTTGAGGGCATAGTAAAAGGGTGATGACATGCTGTAAAACGAGCGGCCTCTTCACTCCATTCCAAAAGTGGAAAATCATAAACCCACAAAAAGGCTTTGTCTGGGCCTATAAGGTTTAACTTCTGTCCTAAGTTTCTTCTGAGGGCATCTGCACTTGCATGGGCCACAGAATGAATATTATCTGCAAAAAATAACCAGGTTCCATCGCCTTTGACTTCTGACAATGCAAATAATTTTTGCTCTATTTCATCAGTGATAAATTTTGAAATTCCAGTACTTCTTTCACCTTTAGCTAACTTATAAAAAGCCACACCCTTTCCACCGTGAGGCTTAACGATTGCGGCAAAATTATCAGTATCTTTTCGAGTAAATTGTCCCATTGTCTCTGGAATAAACATGGCCTTGATAATCCCATGTGAATCACCTACTGAAGAAAATGTCGCAAATTCAGATCCTTTAAATATATCTGTAACAATCATCTGTTTTAATGCAAAACGAACATCTGGTTTGTCACATCCATAAATATTCATAGCATCAGCATAACTCATTATTGGTAAAGTAAAATCTGAAGCTAGATCAAAAACTTTTTTCAGCATTTTTTCAACGAGATTTTTCATATACTCTTGAGTAGCAAACGAAATTTCCATATCAACTTGAGAAAATTCGGGTTGTCTATCTGCACGTAAATCTTCATCGCGAAAGCAGCGACAAATTTGAAAATATTTATCAGTTCCACCAATCATTAAAAGCTGCTTAAGTGTTTGCGGCGATTGCGGCAAAGCATAGACCTGTCCTGGATGAACACGAGAAGGAACAATATAATCTCTTGCACCTTCTGGAGTTGATTTGTAAAGAATTGGTGTTTCAACTTCTACAAAATCTTCGTCGTTTAATAAACTTCTGATTTTCCCCATCGTGCGAGAACGAAGTAATAAAATATCTTGTAATTTTTTAGTACGAAGATCGAGATAGCGATATTTTAAGCGAAGATCTTCCGTGGCCTCAACTGCTCCAAAAGGAAGAAATGGAATCGAGTCAATGTCTGATTTGGAAAGAATAGACAACGCAGTTACCTGAACTTCAATTGCTCCCGTTTGCATATTGGCATTTTGGGCTTCAGTAGGACGCGCTACAACTATCCCTGTTGCCAAAATAACAGATTCCAACGAGCACTTTTTCAGGTCATCAATATTTCCCAAAAAATTAACAAATCCCAACTGAGTTACTCCGTATTTATCGCGTAAATCGATAAAATGAAGACTTCCTAAATTTCTATATTTATTAACCCAACCACAAAGGGTGACAGATTCGCCAATATTATCAATCTTAAGTTCCCCACAATGATGGGTTCTCATTAATCCTTTAATTGCATT
>JAURXW010000151.1 GCA_030654205.1 Bacteriovorax sp. | reverse complement strand
GTCATTACTCTTTGGTGGGGAAATCATAAAACAAAAAGTAATCTTGAAGTAAAATCTCAAATCCTTGAACAGATATCTATTTTAAATGGCAATCGAGAAAACCGATCAGTTGTAACTTCCACTTATCTGGCACCTGTTGCCATATTAAGCCAGGAAGATTTAGATAACAAAATAAGAAACCTTATGTCTGTTAACAATATCGATCAAAATAAGGTACATATTTTAAATTTTACACAAGTCTCCTCGACCTCAAGTGTTGCTAAAGTTGAAGCGGCCATTAGTTTTCAAAATTTTGGTACTCAGGATTTTTCTAATTTTTTACGAACTTTAGTCGATCAGGAAAAATTTAAAATTCTCCGAATTAGCTTGAATAAAAATAAAACCGCGAATCTCCTAAATGGTGAAATATCTTTGATGCATTTAGGAAAAACTTCGACTTTCTAAGAATTAAATAAAATGAAAAGAAAAAGAATTCAATATAACGAACTAAGCGATGAGATCTATGCTCCAAAATATTGGACAAAACCTCGACTTATCCTTACGGGACTATTTCTATTAGTTGTTGGATTTCTTTTTAATTTTTCACTTGAAGACAAATTAAACAATTGGCTTTTAACAACTCTTTCTAATAATGAAGCCTGTCCAATTATTTTTGAAAAAGCAGAACTCTCTTATTTTCTTCCCAAAATCAATATTAAAAAACCAGTTATCCTCGGAACTTGTTTTGGCCAGCCAGGCAATAAACTTCCTCTGCAAGAATTAGTCATTGCTTTAAATTATCCAAGCTTTTATCCACCGGGAATTAAACTTCATATTTCCGCCAAAGAGGGAAAAACAAATATAAACCTCTATCCAATCCTTTCTCCCATGTCTCAATACTTAGATATTGAAAATACCAAAATAGATAATAAAATTTTTGCAGCAATGTCCATTGATAATAAATCTTCTCTCGGGGGAATGTTAACCATTGAAGGATCTCTAAAATTTAACTCTGGAATTTTGGAAGATGGAGCTCTTCATATAAGTTCAAACGATTTCCACCTTCCGCCACAAAATATAAAAGGTTTTGAGATGACCTTACTTAACTTAAAGCATATTGATATTAAAACGCATTTTACCAATAAATTAACAATGCAAATAGATCATATCGAAGTAGGTCAGGCCGGCTCTCCTATTGAGTTAAACCTTAAAGGTAATCTTATTCTTAATTCTTCAAGTTTTTTAAGTTCTCAACTTCAACTTTCTGGTCCACTTAAGCTTTCTAATTATATTTTAGTTAACTTTGCTTTCATCAAACTTTTCTTGCCTGCTGAAAATACCAGTGGTACCTATCAAATGAAGATTAATGGTCTATTGGGCAATATGGGACCGCCACAGATTAAATAATTATGTCACCGTTAGAAATTGAAAATACATTAAGCTACCATTTGGATCAGCTGCTACCACACCATGACTCTCGCAAAGTTTATGAATATGCTATTTTGCCAGGTGGAAAATTATTTAGACCTAATTTAGTTTGGGCAACACTACTAGATATAAATCCTGTTCTTTATTCCCAATCTCTTTTAAATAAAAATTGCCCACATGCTCTCCTGGCCAGTGCCGTTGAGTTTCATCATAGCTATTCCCTAATACACGATGATTTGCCCTGTATGGACAACGATACAATAAGACGAGGAAAAGCCTGCACCCACATTGCTTTTGGCCAATGGCAGGCTTTACTGGCGGGAGATGGCCTAATAAATCTCTCCTATCAGCTCCTCGCAAAAAGTAATCACGCAAGAACTTTAGAAGTTATCCGTTTTTTTTCCTGGGCCCTTGGCCCGAAAGGATTAATTCAAGGACAAGTTTTGGATTTATCCGAGGAAATGACTAAAAGTTTTAAAAATACTTTGCGCACTCATGAACTAAAAACGGCAAGACTAATCCAGGTGGCCATTCTTGGCAGTTTTGCATTTTCAGCGCTTAAAAATACAATACTCGAAAAAAAATTATGGAAATTTTCTAAACTATTAGGGATTAATTTTCAATTAATAGACGATCTTAGTGAACTTAGTGAAGAAAAATTAAGCGAACATGAACTAGCAGTTAATCCTTGGCTAAAACATACAGAAGAAAGTTATTTAGGAACATTAAAGTCGCTTCGAGATTTTAATGAACTAGCACTTGAACTCGAACTGACAAACACTAAAATTATAATTTCAGAATATTACCAAAAAATGTTATCTATAATTCTTAGTAAGCAGGACACAATTGAATCTCACTTAAGTCAAAAAAGAAAAATTGATTTAATTCCAGTGATTCTTTTGCTGAAGACGTTCAGTTAGGGCCAAAATTTCTGTTAATTTAGATTTTGCCAAAATTAGTTTCTGAAAATCAGATTCAATTAAAACGCGCTTGCTCTGCGAATAAGATGCTGCAGGAGGCGTATTTCGTACAATAGCTACATCGTTGAAATAATCCATTGATGCATTATCTTCTTCATAATCATTAAAATTTTCTTCAACTAAGTGCTCGCGAGGCATAAGAATTTTCATTTCAAGCTTCGCTCTTTCAATCGTTAACTTATCATCAAATAATAATTTTTTAATTAAAAGAATTGCTTCTATGTCACGGTGTTCATAAAGCTTAAGACCAGTAGACGACATCAATGGTGCAATTTCTGTGAACTCCGATTCCCAAAATCGTAATACATACGATTTAACACCTGTTAGTGCGCAAACCTCATTTATTTTAAAAGAAGATTTGTTGGGGATTTCAATCGGTTCATTCATTGTTTTACAGGCCTTATTTTTTAATCGTTATCATCTTCTGGGTGAAAATCAATATCTTCATCACCTTCATCAGTATTCGACATAAATGAACTTAAAGCTCGTGCTGTACCTTCCTTAGCGGGTAACGATTTATTTTCGTTTCCTTTTTCATCTAAACGATGAGCATATCTAACAGTCACGTCTTCTTTTAAAACTTGCGAAGGTTTAAAAGTTAGGACTCTTCTTGCCGAAATATCCATAGCATCACCAGTTTGTGGATTTCTTCCAACGCGTGTTGCTTTGTCTCGAATTGAAAAATTTCCAAAACCAGATATCTTTACTTTCTCCCCTTTTGAGAGAGTGTCTTTGATAACTTTAAACACTAAATCTACTAAATCAGCTGCTTCTTTTTTAGAAAACCCGGCCTCTTTGTAAACTCGTTCAACTATATCTGCCTTCGTTAGACTCATCATCTTCCTCCATGAAAATTTGGTCAGTATCCATGTCCTTATATTAACAGGTTAACAAAGAAGGTCATTTTTATCTACACAAAAATTAAGTAATTAGCATTTCTAGACTTTCAAAGTCTGTCATTTGACAATACCTAATCAAAAGATGCGGACATTATTTCTTTTTAATCTTTGTTTTTGGAATTTTTTTGCTCATTTCTTTTTCAATTTTCTTTTGAAGATTCTGCTTTTCTGAATCTTTTTGTTTCATCCATGCAGTTAAGCGCTCATCAACTTCATTGAGTTCTTCGATCAATTTTTTTTCAATCAAGCTTTTTGATTTGGCAATTCGATCAAACTCTTTAAGTGACGCTGTATCGTCCTTAACCATTAGTGCCCGTTTTTCAACTTCTTCTTTAGTCATACGATAAATTGGCATATCTGCTAGGTATTCTGCGAAAGTAAATTTCCTCTTATCAAGATACTCAACATAAGATTTTCTGTTGGTAGATTTTGTTGCCACTTCGTATTCTTTATCTTTGATGAAGCGAATGATCTCATTATTTTGTCTAATTTTTTTCTCATAATCTTCACATAATAATTCATATCGACGCTTAACAACTTCTAGTCTCTTGGCCCCAAAAATTTCAATAATCTCTTCTGGATTATTAAAAATACGAACTCCACGCTCAGAAATTAAAGTATAATTTGGAACAAGAGTTGAAGAAACTGAAAGTTTATTGATAACTTCATTCAAAGAAGGTTGTTGACCTTTTTTAAAAATAAGCTCTATCTTAATGTCGTTATTCACAGACGAATCAATAAAGTCTTTTAGGTAATCCTCATCAATTTGTTTTGTAAGATAACGATAAATTTTAGTCGCATCGTAACCGCGAGGTAGCTCCGTAATGTAAATCGATCCACCAATTTCTTCAAATCTCATGCTAAAAACTAGACGCTTTTTTTCATCGACTTCAATTTTATTGCGATAATTATGCACGTAACACTTTAATTTTTTTGCTTTCCCATGTTGGATAAAATGAATGATTGATTCAATTAAATCGCGATGGTGAAAACTAGGAATAACAGAAGAAAATCCAGTTCCGATTCCTTCAGCACCATTCATTAACATCAATGGAAGTTTTGGCAATAGACACACTGGTTCCATTACTTTTTCGTCATAATTAGGAACCATCGCAACCTGATTCATATCATCGAATAATAAAAAATCGGCAACTTTACCTAAACGGCATTCAATATAACGAGAAGCCGCTGGAGCGGTTTCCATTCTTTCTCCAAAATATCCTTTTTTATCAATTAAAGGATAATTATTAGAAAAAGTATAATCTTGCGCCATATTTACAATGGCCGATTCTACCGAAGCTGGCCCGTGTGGGTGCAAAGTTAAAACTAACCCGGTTGCACTTGAAACTTTCATCAATCCTTTTGATTGATTTTTCCAAAGAGTAAAAAGAATCCGGCGCTGTCCTGGTTTTAATCCATCCTGAAGATATGGAATGGCCCGATCCATTAAAGTATAAATTTGATAAAGTCTGTATTCTTCTTTTACAACTTCAGTTAGTGAAACTGAATCCAGAGCGTGAAGGTATCTTTCTTCCATTTATTGCAATCCTTTAAATCTACTTAACTTATTTTTTTGATTTTACTTTTTTTGTAACTTTTTTTGCTACAACTTTTTTACTCGACTTAGCACTTGCTTTAGCTGCTGCGAGGGCCTTGGCTTTTTTTCGTTCAGCTGATCCCTCTTCTAAATCACTAGGCAAAATACCAGTCGACTCAGTATCCAGTAATAATTCTTTTCTTAAATTAGTATCTTTACCAAAACATATATCAAGAGTGTGTTTAGCCGAACTCATATCATCAACTGTAATTTTACAAAATTCTTCACGGCTAAGAGTATGTTTAAAGGCCTCTGGAGACATTTCTCCGAGTCCCTTGTTTCTTTGAATTTCTCGAATTTTAACATTGGTCTTTTTTAATCGTTCTAATTGAGTATCACTTTCAACAAAAAGAGTTTCTTTGTCCGTTATAACTTCAAAAAGTGGAGCTTTTGCAAATTGAATGGCCCCCAATTCAAAAAGTTCAGGCCAAAAAGTGAAAAAGAAATTAACCAAAAGAGTGTTGATATGACCACCATCAACATCAGAGTCGGCAAGAAACACAATTTTCGAATAACGAAGATCTTTAATTTCTGCTTTTTGACCAATGGTTAAGCCAATTGATGCCATAATGTCTAAAAATTCTTGGTTATTAATAACGTCATTTATTGAAGCCTGCATGACGTTCATTGGTTTACCTTTTAGGGCAATCCCACCTTGAAATAATTTATTACGAGCAGATCTCAGACCACCGATGGCCGAATCCCCTTCTCAAATAAACAAAGTACAAAGATGACGATCGCGACGCTCGTTGGCATCTAGTAATTTTTCAACTCTTTGCTTTTTAGCTTTTTTACCTTTCAAAGAAGCATCTTTTAATTCTTGGAAACGATGGCGAGATTTTGCTCTCTCAACGACTAGTTCTAAGTATTCTTTATTTTTTCTTAAAAATTTTTCAATATTTTCAGACATAAAATGCTCAATCCCTTTTTCAAGATTGAGATCGCGTACTAATTTTCGCTTTGTTTGCGATTCAAAACGAGGATTGGGCATAGTGATACCCATGACAAAAGTAATACCTGTTAAAACATCATTATCGATAACCGAAATCTTCTCTTTTCGAGCAGTTCTTTCGATTTTTTCCTTAACGGCATTGATGAATATTCTCTTTACACGGTCGTGGTGAAATCCACCATCAAAAGTTGGAGTTGAGTTAACAAAAGAAATAAATTTTTCACGATCATCTGAACGTTTATCGCTGCAAACTGATAGGTGAAAATCGATTTTCCCCTTAACTTTTTTACCTTTTGCATTTTGTGTTTCATAAATAAAGGCTTCTTCACCAAATGACTGAGCACTGGCAGGATCTATGCGTTGGGCGAGCTCAAAAAGCCCTTTTTTGAAATGATACTTTTCTCCATTAAAAGAAAAAGTTAATCCTGGATTATTATAAGCAAGATCAATAATTCTTTTGCGCAATAAATCTTCATTTATAATATTGTCTTTATAAACTTCTTTAGAAAGCACGAGCGTAACACTAACACCTGAGGCCCCTTTGAATGGCTTAGGTTTTGTCTTTTTAGTTTCAAGAGCACCATTGATAAATTCATAGGTTTGCTCTTTTTTTGAATTATAATGCTTAACAGTTGCAATAAATGTATCTGAAGTTAGGCAAGTCGCCGCCGCTCCTAATCCATTTTGTCCAAGCGTTCTAAAAAGAAAACCTTTTTCATCCGTCTCTTCATCTTTAAATTTCGAGCCTGTTCTAAATTCAGTATAGACTTGAGGCACTTTATCGATTGGAAAACCAATTCCATTATCCGTGATCGTGACAGTTTTTTTATCAGGTGCTAAAATTGTATTAATTTCAGTGACGTGACCTCGGTAATATTCATCAATTGAGTTATCGAGAATTTCTTCAATAGCTTTTGATTTGGCCTGGTGAAATTTAACAGGTTTAAATTCAACGCCATTTGGTTTGTAGATATAAGTTTCTAAATCTTCGATATCGTTACTACCAAATACTAAGGTAATTCGATTGCGCACATGCCATCGTTGATCTTTGCTCTCAATAATCGCATCTTTGGTGCTGCCTTTTCTAACAACAGGTCCTACACTACTCATTATGTATCCTTTTCAATCTCTATATATTGGGAAATAATATTCTAACTTTGGTGTTAGGTTAAAGATGGGACTAGCTAATAGAAAAGGTACAATGCGTTATAAAATTATTTATCTGACACTCTTTTTTTTATCAAATTTGGTATGTTCTCAAGAGATAAAACTTGAAAATTTACCCTATAAAAAAAATATTAAAGAAAATATTTTGGAAGGCCAAATATTCTCCGAAGCAAACGTAAAAAGTTCAAATTTAAACAAAGATCAAAGTTTAAACTTCTCAATTGCTGGACTGCATTCCAAATCTTGCACTTATGTTTTAAAAACACTTTCACTTTATGAAGAATATTCAAATTATTTAAGTTTTGTAAAATTCAGTCAATATAACGAGCAAAAACAAGAAATTAATTTTCTGCTCTCACATCCCTTACTCCCCTATGACATGGTTTTGATTTTTAAACTTCCTAGAATTACTGCCCCTGGCACTTATCCATTTATTTTTGATATTGGAATATTAAAAAATTTACATGGAACAATTAACGTCATTAACCACCAAGATCGATGTTTATTTTATTCTTATGCACAATGGAGTGGCCCTCACACTGGTTTCCCCAATATGGTATTTGAATTATTTACTCAGGTTCTCTCCAAGCTATCGATGGAGATGTTGTTTAGAATTTCAAGTAGTTTAAAGCACTAATTTTTTCATAAAAAACAATTCAATGACAAACTCCCGAAAGCATATTATAAAAATTTAATGAAAGTTTTAAGAATAAGCGCACAAGACACCTATCCCATTCGCCAAAAAGTTTTGGTGCCAACTCACGAACTTAAAAAAGCAAAGTTTGAAAACGATGACGATGAAGATGTCTCATTTCATCTCGGAGCTTTTAAAGATTCAAAACTTGTAAGTGTGGCTTCATTTTTTTATGAACGAAACCCAATATTCGAAGATTTACATCAATATCAATTAAGAGGCATGGCCACATTACCAGAGAATCAAGGTCAAGGCCTAAGCTCGGAATTATTAACGACGGCATTTCCTATTATCAAGCAAAATTTTTGCTCACTCTTATGGTGCAACGCCCGAGAATCAGCAATTGGCTATTATGAAAAAGTGGGCTTTAAAAAGCATGGCAATGAGGTTTTTCAGATTCCAGAAATTGGCCCTCACGTTTTAATGTACAAGCAGATCTAATAAGCTCATTTGGGGTAGCAGAACCTTTTAGGAGCGTCCAGCTCGACGATCTTATAGTTATTTTCCACACACTCTTTTTTATTTTTAAATTTTTTAAGTGGAGCGCAAGGATAAACTGCGGCTTTTGTGACTAAGGCGTATCTTCTTTCTTCAACACAGTTGTCATTTCCTGTCGCATTTACGCAAGCAAAATGTTTTCTTTCGCAGTCATAAATCAAATACTCACCAGCATTGTATTTCCAATCAATCTTATAGTCAGGCGCTCTGATGGAGAGCTCTGCGGATTCTGGGACTTCTGCAAATGCCTTTGCAAATATCCCAGTACCCAGGAGTGAAATTAAGAAAAATATCTTCATCACTTTAGTGAGTTTTAATAACTTTTTTAGCGGCAGCTAAAAGAATGCGGCAATCTTTTAGGTCAAAATCAAAAAGAACATTACTTGCTTGAAGTGCTGGTAGTGACTTCCCTAATTTCATTTCTTGTTCGAAAGAAGTAATGCGATTATTGAGATTATTTCTAATTGTTCTCATTTGTTTTGGTGTTTTCTCACTAAAACTTGCAAGTAATAATTTTTGTCGTTCTTCTTTACCTAGATCTTTGTTGTTCATTTTGAATTCCTTGCGCTCTATTGAAGCCATAGTAATATATAATATCGTCCGCCTAGCTTATACCCTTCAACCGCTAGTGTGAAAATCAAAAAGAAGACGGCCAGCGAAAAATATTTTAAGCGTATTTTCTCCCAGCTAAATTTTTGAAATACAGCGCCCATAATACCAACAACCAACCCCGCCCCATGGGCCGTATTAGCAATGGGACCCAACATGCCTGTCAGGCACACAAAAAACCAGCCAATCATCATTCCAATATCAAATCGGGGTAATGAATATTCAAAATCAATATTTATTTTTTTATAGACCCAGATAAACCCCAACATAGCATACAAGACACCAGACATTCCCCCAAATTGAGGCCCACTGACAAAGTATTGAAGTAAGTTAGAAATAAGTCCCGAGACAAGAACGAAAACAAGAAGAAATCTTTTGTTGAAGCTATATTCAATTAAATAACCCAAATCCTTAAACCAAAGCATATTAAAAAGAATATGCAAAAAACTTAAATGAACAAATATGGGCGTGATCAATCGCCAAACTTGACCGTGAAGAATTTCTTGAAAAGGACCGCTATCAACCTTACCAATAAAAAGGGAGCTGTATAGACCTTCCCCCATATTGGAAAAACTAAAAAGATAAATAACTATTGAAATTATAATCATGGCAAATGTCGTCTCACCTCGAGGTAGACTTTTAATTTTTATCCATTCTTTATCTATTGCAATCGGTTTTTTAAATCCAAGTTTTACGCGAAAAAAATCGCGGGCCTCTTCTAAAAATTCTTCAGTTGGTAGAGAGAGGATAAAAATATCGTTTTCTGAATTAAAATGGCACTCAGCTAAAATTCCTTTCTTATTTAAATCGCGAATAATTTCTTCGGCCATTTTTTGGTCTTTGAGTTCACCGATGATATGCATTTGAATATTTCGCCTTATTTTGTGGTTATAATATCTTTTTTTAAATTTTTGAAACTATTTTTGAGATCAATAAATCTCGCACTATTGAGACATCCCTTTTCAATATTGACAAGGTCATCTTTTTTAAAAATATGTCGAAACCAACCACTTGAGCATTGAGATACTGCCTTGCTGGAAGGAAATGTACTTATCTGCTGCAAAAATTCTGCTTTGGTTATAACTTCAATAGAAGTTAATTTTTCACTGTTAACATATAAATCAGAATTTTTCGAGATAACCACTTCATTTTTTATAATTTTGCCATGCTTATTTATTGATTCCAACACAATAACAGTTTCTGAGGAATACGCCGCAAAGCTGGAGAAGGCCAAATGAAATATTAAAAATAATTTTTTATTCACAATACTTCACTCCTGGATCTGCTGGACAATTAAGTGCTTTTCTTATTTCTGGCTGGGCCAAATGAATTCGTCCGATTCTCAGTTCGTCCTCAGAGTGATTATCAAGCAAAGGATCTACAATATTAATGGCGTCTATTAGTCTTTTTTCATTATATTTATTTTCAAAATAATCTGGACATTTTTCTGCGATCGCAAATTGCTTAAGCTTCAAAGTATCTGATCCTGGATTTTTACAAATATCTCCAAACCCGAGAATAACTTCCAAAATAGCTTGTTGGGCCTGTGGTCTAGGTAATAACTTTATTTTTTGAGCAATTACTTCGGAGGCCATTTTGTCTGCAAACGCTTCTCTTAATTGCCCACGTGCCTGCGTGTCTTCATCGTCTCGACTATTATTGCAGCCTTCATTGAACTCAAAATACTTATCCTGATTTTTATCTAAATAATTAAGATAATTTGCTTTGACATTATTAGGTGAATTTTGTCCTAAACGAGTTAATTCCTCTAATGCCTTTTGTGTTTTAATTTTTATGTCTTGTTTATTTACGATTTTTGCACCAACAGATAAAGGATCTTGCAGGCAACTTAAAGTTTGAATAAATGGGTTATCTTGATAAGGAATTTGATTCTGGATTTGATTTTCTACTTTTAACCAACCTGGATTGTCTAATTGAGTAACGATATAGTTTCCTTTAACTGGTTGCATATTAATATCGTTTTCAAAAGGAGCTTCATTAATCTCTTCACGATCTTTATTTTTATATAATTTTCCGGAATAAGAACAAGAATCAAAACTATGTGACATTTCATGGGCAATTGTTTCAATTAATGACATTTTTGGTAATTCCAACCATTGTGGACAAATAAAAAAGGAATGAGTTTTCTCTGTGTAATAGGCATTGGGCGAATCACAGTCTTTTTTCAATTGATCAGTAAGTCTAGGAGGGGTGAATTTAATGGTCTTAACTCGTTCAATAATTCTTTCTATTTTATCAACATTAGTTTCTTTTTTTTTCTTTTCCAAATATTTAATCATCTCCTGCTGAGTCTCTTGAAAAACATTATAAACTTCCTGAGTTTTTTTATTGAAGACTGCCCGATTAT
>JAURXW010000150.1 GCA_030654205.1 Bacteriovorax sp. | reverse complement strand
CGAACCACCATCAGTGATTGGACAACTATTTCCAACAGTAACAGTTCCAGATTTTTTATCAAAGTAAGGCTTCATCTTAGCAAGACCTTCAACTGTAGAATTTTCTCTAGGGCCTACATCGTTGGTAAGAAGTTTACTTAAATTTCCACCAATAGTGATTGGCAAAATTTCATCTTTAAATCGTCCTTCTTTTGTTGCTGCCACAGCTTTCATATGTGAGTTGTTAGCATATACGTCTTGCATTTCACGCGTAATTTTAAGTTCGCGTGCCAATAGCTCTGCTGTTTGCCCCATATTTAAACCACAAAAAGGATCTGTGAGTCCTTGCTCGATCGCCACGATTGGAGTTAAATAATTTGGACGAAACGAGCTCATTGCCGATAATTTTTCTCCAACTGATTTTGCTTTCATCAGCTTGGCAAATAACTCCGTCATTTCTTTATTATACATTAATGGCATCTGTGACATTGATTCCACACCGCCGGCAACAATCACATCACTTCTACCGCTGGCAATTTTTAAATAGGCTTGAGATACTGCTTCCATTCCTGAAGCACAATTTCTATGAACTGAGTAACCAGAAGTTTTTTTATGCAGACCTGCTTCAAGAGCGATCACTCGACCAACGTTAGGATATTTGGCAGGAGTTCCGGTATTTCCGAAAATAACTTCATCAATCATGTCAGTAGGAATTTCGGTATTATCAATTAAATGTTTTACCAGGTAAGCACCTAAGTAAGGAGCTTGAACATCTTTTAGATCAAGACCGGACTTGGCCTGAGGGGTTCTTTTTCCATCAACAATGTACACGTCTTTCATTGACATAACTCTTCTCCATAAATTTTTGGCATCTAAATTATCAGATTTATAAACTATATAAGTTAAATTCTAAGTGAAGAAGGCCTAGAAAGAAAGAGTGGAATTATTATTATAATTGACAAAAAAAAGCGGACATCAACTGATGCCCGCTTTGTTAGTTTTTAGTTAAGAGAGATTTAGAATTTTACTACTAAACCGGCCTGTATCGAAGTGATGTCCGAATCTTCCATCGATTTTGTAATATTTTGAAGTCTCGCCTGATCAAGATTATTATCAGTAGTGTTAGCAGTGCTAGAAATTCCAGAAGAAAGAGTCTTTGTATATGAAAGATCAATATTAAGACCTACAGTTTCATTAAAATCTACTTCAGCACCTAACTTCGCAGTTGCTCCCATGGCCGTAGAAGAAAAACCTTCGTTACCATAATTAACACCATTATAAGCATAACCATTACCGGCATCGTCGTATTTTAAGTTTGAACGGTTATAACTTAAGGCCGCTCCAACAAATGGTTTAATTTTTGATTCAGCAGTTAAAAAGTATTTTGAGTTCGCTTCAATCGTCAATTTGCTTGAAGACATTTTTCTACCAGTACCAAAACTACTGTTATATGTATTGTTGTAGTTTGGATCTAGTTGAGTACCATTCGTTAAAAACTGATTGGCCACATCGGTAATTTCAAGTGATGTATAACCAAGACCAATCCCAACACTTAATTGTGGGAAAATTAAAGTTTCAAGGTTTGCACCAATATTAAGTTTTGATTCAAAATCAATCTTGTCCCCTTTCATTGATTGGGCACCTAAGTAAGGAATGACTTTTGATTTTTTTACTTCTGGAAGTTTTTCTTCCTTCACTTCAACAATTTTAGTTTCAATAACGGGAGCAATTACCGGTTGCGGAGCTACTGGGGCCGCTTGAACAACTTGAACTTTATCTTCGTTGATATTATTTAAACTTTTTCCAAAAGCATCTTGAAGTTTATTAGTAAGAGCAATTTCTTGTTTTACACGAATATCTTCAATTTTCTTTTCAACCATTATTTTATTTCTTTCTTCTAATTTCTCTCTTCTTTGACGAAGTCTTTCTGATGGAGATAATTTTCCTTCCAAGTTAATATCGTCCATTTGCAATGAATCACCACTTAAAACATCATTGGCTTCATCGAGCATATCGTCTTGAGCTCTAAGAGTATTAGTGTGAATTCCTGCAAGAACAGCTGATGCTAAAAATAAACTCATGAATGTTAATCTTTTCGTTTCTTTAGAAAATTTCATAACTTCTCCTTGGGCAAAAAGACTTGTGAGGTTTAGTCACTATCTTATTCATTAATTTCAATTCATATTCTTAGCATTTATAGCAGACTCAAAAAAATTCACATTATAATTTGAGTGATCGTGTAGATTTTACAAATGGAAGTAGTAAATAATTTACTTTTTATACTGGTAGTATTGAAACTTTTTACCAGTGCCTTTGGGAGAGACTATGCTGGTGATTTTGCAGAGGAAGGTCTTAGAAAATGCGGGTTTATCGCATTTAGTGGCATCTCCTAAGTACCTAGATTTAATGTAGCCTAAAAGAGAGGAAATAATAGTTACCATTACTAAAAGCATTAGCAGATATTCGACAACGGTTTGTCCTTTCTGGTTCAAAGGGATTCTCTCCATTTTTTAATTTCGATTAACGAAGAAAAAGTTCCAAGGGCATCTTCATTATAAGGACCAAAATAAAGAACGTTTTTAAGGCGCGAAAAAATCAGTGGGGCCGAGTCTTCAAGAACTTCAACTAATTTCATTCCCAGCGTTGTATTGAGCCGCTTATAGGCCCTAAAATCCTTGTCCTCAATAAAAACATCGAGTGTAAATTTCATTTCAATATCTTCTATATCAAATTTATATTCTGGAAAAAGATAATTTAAATCGTTTTTCAATAATTCAATAACTCGCTCTCTAATAAAATCAATTTTGGTCCCTTCACGCTTGGCCATTATGATATTAAAGACGGCGCCAGTTTCTTTAAACAAAACTTCCCAAAAAGGACGATCAGTACCAATTTTCATAGGAGATGAAAAAATAACTTTTTTATTTTGTAAAAAATTAGGCAATGCTTTTTTAAACGATAAAGTTACGTTTAAGCAGTTATAAGAGGCCGAAGATGTTTTAAGTCGAATAGGCAGACCTACAGGGTAGCCTCCGATAAAGGCCATTTTTTTAGGTCTAATAATTCCTTCAAAGCTCTCAAGTTCAAAACTTTTAACTAGTCCACTTTGAAATTTTAAGTCGGCAAGATTTAACTTTTTAAAATCACCACCGGCCTGTTGATGAACAACTAAGAGGTCGCGAATAAGTCTTTCATGATCGAGTTTAAAATACGGCGAAATCAGTGAAAAGAATAAATGCATTATCTCTGAGCGGCTTCCAGTAGTAGAGAGTCTATTTTGGAAAAAACCTCTGGTCATAAAAATAAGCGCGTTGAATTCAGAGCGCTCAACATTGTCCATAGAGTCTTTATTGGCAAAATGAGAAAAAAAATATTGAAAATGAAATTGTAGCTCAGATGGAATTGAAGACTCTAAAAGTTTAGCGACCTTTGAAGAGTTTTTTTCGATAAAAATAGCGCGAGTGACTTTATTACAAAAATCGTTGTAATTATTATTAAAAACCTGAGTTTCTTCCTGGTTAGATAGTGAACCAGATTTTTCATTCATAAAGAGATTGGGAAATTTGCGGCAAAGTTCACGGTAATTTCTGATGGGAGAATCCCCTAACACAATTTGTTTTTTACCAACATAAAAATAAACAGATTGCGGAGAGAGGTAATCATCAATTTGTTTCAATGGAGATAAGTCACCCAGCTCGCCCCAAGAACGAAGAAATTCAACGTCTAACAGAGTTAATGAGTTGGTAAAAAAATCACCATAATTAAAACGGTCGTCATCTAACACTAAAACTTTTTTTCCTCTATTTAAAAGGCCAATCGATAGTAAAAAAGTAATAAAATTATGTCCAACTAAGGCATAATCAATATTTTTATTTAACATAATTCAATCTCTTTAATGATGGACTCCATAAGTGCCAAGGATTTATTTCGTAAATCAACACGTTCATTGCTCTTAAGCGCCGCTTTAGAAAATTTTTCTTTCATTAAATTATAAAAGCTTTCGGCATTTTTGAGAAGTTCAATCTCATTAGGGGCAAAATCTTTAATAAAATCAAATTCAGTGGATCGATTAACTTTAGGGCCACAAATGACCTGGCAGCCACTTAAAAATGGCTCTAAGACTGAGTGAATTGATCTCTCATATCCTCCACCTACATAGGCCCAGCTGAATTTGGTATAGAGTTCACACAAGACGCCACTCATATTTAAGATGACGATCCCGGGACTAGTATTTAAAATTTGGGCCTCAAATTCATGAGCTTTAGATATTTCATACACAGGAACATTTGGTAAAATTAGGCCTAAAGAATTTTTTAATTGAGAAACCGATTCAGACCCAAGATTATGAGGAACGATTAAAAGATGAATATTATTATTTAAAATATCTTGAATCCAAAATGCATTGCTGGAGCTATTTTTAATAATAACCAAGTCACTTTCCCACGAGCTTCCCAAGATAAGTTTTGAGGAGGGAGATCTTTCATCTAAAAACTTTAAATAACTCTTAAGCTCAACAATCCTCGCTAAGGTCGCGGTGCTTTGTTCCACCCTTTTAAAAATGCGCGGTACTCTAAAATCAAAAGCATGAATTTTCTTATTCGGAAAATTTTCTTTAAAATAACGGGCCTCTCCATTATTGGCCGCCACAATCAAGCTAAAAAGCTCGATTGATTGAGACTTAAACCACGAGGGTTTTTTACTGGCCGCAGATAATAAAATAAGTTTTTTTCCCAAAAATTTAAAACTTAAAAGCTCCGGAAAAAAATCATAACGACAAAAAATAACAACAGGAGCACTCACCCAAGTCCAAGGGCTTTGAAAAAAAAGAAAATAAA
>JAURXW010000147.1 GCA_030654205.1 Bacteriovorax sp. | reverse complement strand
AAATATCTGTTTTAAAAAAAATATCCACTGAAATTACAAAAGGTGAAGTTGTAGTTATTATTGGTCCATCTGGATCAGGAAAATCAACCTTCCTTCGTTGTTTAAATTACTTGGAAGTTCCTACTGGTGGAGAAATTTATTTTCACAACGATCGCGTGGGATACTTAAAAAAAGAAAAAGAAGTTGATCTTCAAAGATCACAAATTGGAATGGTATTTCAAAGTTTTAATCTTTTTCCTCATCTTACTGTTTTTGAAAATTTAACAATCGCTCCTATCAATGTATTAAATATAACGTTAGAAGAAGCTGAACTCAGGGCCCGTGATTATTTAAAAAAAGTGGGATTACTCGAAAAAATAAATGCCTATCCCCGAGAGCTTTCAGGAGGGCAGCAGCAACGTGTGGCCATTGCACGCGCTTTATGTATGAAACCTGAAGTTATGTTATTTGATGAGGCCACATCGGCCCTTGATCCTGAGCTAGTGGGTGAAGTTCTAAAAGTTATGAAAGACTTGGCATTATCTGGAATGACCATGGTGGTTGTAACTCATGAGATGGATTTTGCCCGCGAAGTTGCTGATAGAGTAATTTTCATGGATGGTGGATATATAGTAGAAGAAGGAATTCCAAGCGAAATATTTAACTCTCCAAAAGAAAAACGTACAATTGATTTTTTAAAAAAATTATAATTTTATTTAATAAAATTTTTTTTTATAAAAGTTTTTATGACTTCTGCTTCGGGTGAACTTAAAAACTTCGGCAGCATTAAAATACTTACTACACATAATAAAATAAAAGTACCAAGATACAATCGCGCTTTAAACACCAAAGCACTTTCACGGGCCTTTGAATTTGATTTCTGAGCAAACTCCAGCTTGTTTCTATCAACGCCAACTCGATCCATAAGCGTGTCATATACCAAAGCATTTATTTCTTTTGAACAATTACTAATGAATTCGTCACTAATTTTTTTATTTCGATATTTTAAAAGTTCAGTTAATACGAGTGTATCAACATTTGTGCTGACGGCTTTTGCCCTTTCGGCTTTTTTACCGTAGATTTCTTTTAAGGCCTTCTCTTTCATTTCTTTTATTTCTTTGGCTTCTTCCTCTTTCAGGCGAATTAACGAAGCTTTCTGTTCATTAAATTCGGATTCAGCTTTACTCGTAATTAAAGCAGATTTTTTACTTGTTTCAGCTTGTAAGTCTTTTATTTCTTGGTCCATCCGTGCAATCTTTTCAATCCTTGAACTCTCAACCGATTTTAGCTCTTGTTCAAGAAATTTCTTAGAACTTTCTAATCTCATAATATCTGCATTCAACGATTTTTTAATATCTTGATGATCTCTTTCAAGTTGGGAAACCATATTATCGAATCTATTTTTTAATTGCATAGTTTGAAACTTAGCTTCTTCTTTTAATTTTTTAATGTCTTCAGTAATTGCTTTTTGGATAACATGCGCGTCCTCTTTATTTTTTTTGATAAATTGGTCATGAGCTGCAATTGACTCGATAACGGATTTTTCCGAATCAAGAATCGCCTTATCTTTTTGATTTTTTAAAACTTGAATCTCTTCAAGCTGGATACTACGAAGTTTTTGCGTTTCTTCTTCAATATTTTTTAACTGAGATTGCTTTTCCTTGTTTAAGGCAATTAGCATTTCAGCTTTTTGGGTTTCAAATAATTGCAATTCGAGTGTTATCTTTTCAGAAGTTTCAATTGAAAGGTTATGGGCCTTTAGAATTTTTTCACTTAATTCTTTTTTATCTAATAATAGCTTTTCTTGTTCATTTGAAAAATCAAACTTTTGTTTTTCGATATCTGAAAGAATTTCTGCATGCTTGGTTTTTAAACTATTAAGTTCAATCATGGCCAAGTCTTGTTGAATGATGACTTGGTCAATTTTTTGCATTTTTTGCTGATATTCCCAATCACAATCTTTAATTTGACGCTCAATTTTTTCTTTTTCATGTTTAAGTGCCGCAACTTCTGGCCCAATAGTTTCTTTTTGAATTTGGGCCAATTTGGATTCGGCCAAAACTTGCGAAACTTGAAGCTTGTGTTCTAGTAATTCGGTTTCCATTTGTGCTTTGACACTTCGTTCTTCATATTTTAAATCGGCGAGCTGTTGTTCACATTCTTTTTTTGACTTAGAAAGCTCAGCTCGAAAATTTTCTAAGTTCGTACGCTCAAAACTCATGCGTTCTTCTTCGTCGGCAATATTTTTTGTTAAAATTTCACAATTTAAAATTGAGTCGTGTTCTGTTTGTTTTAAATGATCAACTTTAATTTTTAAATCTTGATAAAACTCACTAAGACGTTGAATATTCTTATCACTTTCAACTTCTTCTTTTCTAGTTTCTTCTAACTTTAACCGAGTTATATACTCAGTCTCCTTGACCATTTTATCGGATTTATCTCGGGCCTTAAGAATTAAATCATCAGCAAAATTTTGAGCATATAAGCGCATTTCAGCAACTTCTTTAGTCGCAATTTCTATAAGTTCTTCTGATTCATTTTTTGCTTTGAATTGTAATGTCTCAATATTTTTAGCATTATTTTCTTTTAATTTCTCAACTTCCCTTTGTACCTTTTGCCTAAGCGCTTCGGTTTCTTTCTGAGCAATTGATCTCACTTCATGAGCTTCGTGCTGAGCTTTTTTAATTAAATCTGAAGCATATTTTTGAGAAGCACTACGAATCTCATCTGCTTCTTTTTTTGATTCACGTTCAACTTTTTGAACTTCGAAATTAAGTAAATTTTTCATTTGTAAAAGCAAATCAGGCTCAGCACCTACGCTGGTAGGATCTTCATTGATCAGCTTTATGCCAGTTTGTTTCTGAATTGATTTACTAATGGGCAGTTTTCGGGAATGTGAAGCTTCACTGTAATTACCGTTTGCAACCTTTGGCATTTGCATTTCATCTAAAGCATCCTTGGCCAGATTTTGCGATCTTAAATTTACAATATTACTTTCAATTTTAATTTGCTCATTTAACAGGTTATGTCTGACTAAAGTAATTTCTTCAAATTCGGAGACGGAATCATCCTCGACAGAATTGACTTCAACAGGCAGCTCCTCCACATCAAAAATGCAATTGATTGACAAGCTCGGTCCAGTACTATTACCAAGAGTAATTCGATCTAAATTTTCATAAGCATAATATTTTTTTGGCCTAAGTTTTTTATCTTTAAACCAGCTTCCATTACTTGAGCCGAGTTCCTCGATAAAAACTTCGTCACCTTGGAGAAAAACTTTCAAATGCTCACGACTTACTAAATCGTTCTTGATTGTGATATCAGCAGAATTTGATCTACCGATTACAAATGAAGACGCCTCAATCGTGACTGATTGTTTTTCTTCTCCCAGATAAATAGTAATTTCGTATTTTTGAAA
>JAURXW010000294.1 GCA_030654205.1 Bacteriovorax sp. | reverse complement strand
GTGAAAAATTTGAATTACAATTAAAAGGCGCTGGCCTTACTCCGTTTTCTCGGATGGGAGATGGAAAAGCCGTCGTGCGTTCAAGTATCAGAGAGTATCTGGCCAGTGCGCACTTACAGGCCTTAAATATTCCAACCACCCAAGCTTTAGCAATTATTTACGGAAGTGATGATGTCTATCGGGAAGAAATTGAAAAAGCAGCGATTGTTCTACGTGTTTCAGAAAGTTTTTTGAGATTTGGACACTTTCAATATTTTGCGCATTCTGAAAATGAAGACCAACTCAAAACACTGCTAGATTTTACAATTGACAATTATTTTACAGAATTTAAGGATCATCCCAATCGCTATGTTTTATTTTTTCAAAGTGTGGTGAAAAAAACGGCAATGCTATTTGCTGCATGGCAAGCAGTCGGTTTTGCACATGGTGTTTTAAACACTGATAATATGTCTATCCTGGGATTAACTATTGATTATGGTCCTTTTGGCTTTATTGATCATTTGAATCTCGATCATATTTGCAATCACTCTGATCATGAAGGTCGGTATAGTTTTGGCAATCAACCTCCAATAGGAATGTGGAATCTTGAGCAATTAGGAACGGCACTTCAAAAATTTATAAATCCAGAAGATTTAAAACGCACTCTCGATTCATATCCTCAAATTTTTCACGTGGAATACAGACGCTTATTAAAAAATAAATTAGGTCTTTTTACCTCAAACGAGCAAGATGACAATTTTTTAAAGCAAGTCTTGAATATGTTGGTTACAACGAAACTTGATTATACCCAATTTTTCAGAGAGCTCTCTCATTACCAGATCACTAAAAAATTAAGTTTTGATAAAACTTTAGAATTAACAAAATTTTTGGATTTGTACGAAGAAAGGCTTTTACTTGAGGAACTTTCTGCCCAGGAGAGGCATTTGCGAATGCTCGAAGTAAATCCAAAGTTTATTTTAAGAAACTATCTGGCCCAAATTGCCATTGAAAATTATATAGATCATCCAGTTATAGTTGATCAAATTTTTAAGGTTTTAACCAATCCATTTTTAGAATGGAGCGAGTTTGAAGAGTGGTCAAAACCTGCACCGTCCCAATATAAAAACCTAAGCGTGAGTTGTTCATCATGAAAGTTTTAGTCTTTGGTTATTCAGACAATCCCGAGAGGTATTCATATCTCGCGGCCAATTTACTTAGTGAATATTCTCACGAGGTCATAAAATTTAGCCCCAGACTTGATGATTTTCAATCATTAGCAATAGCCGTTGATACGATTACTCTTTATGTAAATAAAGATATTTCTGATAAATTTTCAACTATATTATTGAATATAAAATGCCGAAGGATTATTTTTAACCCTGGAACAGAAAACAAAGTGCTTGAAGAAAAATTTAAAAATTTAGGTGTTGAAGTAATCCAGGGGTGTACTTTGGTTATGCTCAAAACGAGTCAATTTTGAGTGCTCTTGAATTTTTAACAGGAAAAGTTAGCACTGAACTTATCCCTTTTTTAAACAGTAATTATCTTGTTCATCCTGAAATGAGTGCTGGATTGGAAGCTCTTATTAATGCTGCTAAAACAGCAGGGTTGGATTTAGCAATCACTAGTAGTTTTCGTTCCTACGAAGCACAAAAATTAATTTGGAATGAAAAATGCCAAGGCTTACGGGCTGTACTTGATTCAAATTCACAACCAATAGATCTTGCCAATAAATCAAAAACTGAGATTCTCTTTTTAATCCTTCGTTGGTCTGCCATTCCAGGAGGCAGCCGTCACCATTGGGGAACTGATCTTGATATTTATGATCAAAAAGCAATTTCGGCCGATTATAAAATCCAACTCATTCCAAGTGAATACGAAGAACACGGGCCTTTTGTTGACTTGAACAATTGGCTTAATCAAAATATGCAAAAATTTGGATTTTTTAAACCTTATCTTTTGGATAATGGGGGAATTGCTCCCGAGCCTTGGCATATTAGTTTTAGGCTTTTAAGTGATAAATTTTTGGAGAGCTATACTTACGAAGTATTTGTGGATCATTTAAATCAGTCGAATTTTTTACTCATAGATGAAGCACGGGAAAATTCTCGGGAAATTTATCAACGTTTTATTAATTTGTAGTCTATAGTGGACTGTTTTTGTCGGCGCTTATGATTGTAAAGAGTTGTTGAAGAAGTTCATTAAAAGCATTTTAATTAGAGTAGAGATAAATTTTCGGATATAGGAATTTAAATAATGAAAACAGTTTTGGCCTTTATATTTTGTACACTCCTGTTCAGTACTCATACTTTTGCTGCTACTAAAAAAATAGTTCACAATAATTCCAAGGGAAAAAAGACTATTCATGTTCGAAAAAAAATGAATACTATTAGCGGAATTGTAAGAGACTTAGGCCTTTACATAGCTTCTGAACAAGAATTTGTTCGAGCTACCAATAAACCAATTATTCAAAAGAAACTTGAAGAGCTTACAGGTCTTTTTAAAAATTTAAAAGTCCATCCGGTTGTTGATATGCAAGGATTGGCACTTAACCAAGCTGTTATGTCTGAGCAACTTGAGCAAACAGTTAATCTCTTTAAAAATGATCGAAAGTCTCTGGCCCGTGCTAAGTTCAACGCCGCCTTAAACCTTTGTGTTTCTTGTCACACTCAATCACCTGGAACGGTGAATAAAGAAAAGGATAAAATTTTTGCTGATAAAGATATCAATAAATTAAAAATCAACGACTACGAAAGGGCCGAATTATATTTTATCACTAGAGATTTTGATCAAGCAATGAAGCTCTATGATAAGTATATTAGATCTTCTAAGAAAACGGATGATGATGAATTTATTTTTAAGGCACTTGAGCGGCAATTGATCTATTTTATAAAGCTTAAAAAAAGTTATCCATTGGGCCAGGCACATTTCGAGACTTATTTAAAAGATAAAATTTTAAACGACAATGTTGCACAGGTTGTAGGAGATTGGGTAAAAACGCTTTCTGGTAAAAGTTTGTGGGATAAGTACGAGCCCACAACTGTAAAAGAAGAAGACATGGAAAAATTCATGAAAACTTTTATTGCAGATGACGAAGAAGGTCCTATTTTTTCAGCTACTAACTCCTCTGAGGTTCTTGATTTAAATCTATCGTCAATTTTAATGGATTATTATAATGCTCATCCTGATACTAAATTAGGAGCTAAAATTCTTTTTTGGTTGGCCACACTAGACAAAAGAGTCAACGATGATCTGTTTTTCTCTCTCGGGGATTTTTATCTTTTGGCATGCATGGAAAAATACCCGAAAGATCCTGTAGCAAAAGATTGTTACGAATCTTATATGGATGATCTTGAAATAAACTATTTGAGCAAAGAAAAAGAATTGCCACCTGAAATAAAAATTAAAGTTAAAAAATTGCAAAAGCTGATTGATTATCAAGAAGATGATCAATGAAAAAAGCCTTATTTTTTTTAATGGGTCTAGTACTTGTTACCTTCACTACGCTAAAAGCAGTAGAGCAAACTTCTCTTCCAGAAAAAAATGCGGATAAAGCAATTGACACTGCAGAGGCTAAAGCAGTTATGAATAATGTTTATGATTCCTTTGTGAATATTATTCCGTACGTTTATGCCGATAAATTTGCATTTGAGACTCTTAAATCATCATCGGCTCAAAAAACGTTAATTAAAAATTTAACAGATATTTCAAACTCGTTCAAAGAAGCTCGGCATGTTCAATATTTTCAAAAACCTGGCTTTAGGCCTAGTCTTGATACCATTAATTCGCATATCGATGAGACTATTGTATCAATAAAATCAGAGAATATGACTTTTGCTTTAAGTCGCTTAAAGGCCATCACCGCACTTTGTGTTAGTTGCCACTCTCTATTATCAGAATCGGCATCAAAAAATGCATTTGGCGAGGCGATCAATAGCGAAAAAAGAACTCGTTTTGAATCAGATTACGCTTTTGCAAACTACTTGTTCTTAGTGAGACGCTTTAGTGAAGCAACCGTTTATTTTGATAAAACAATTAGACATCATTTGGAACTAGGGCAAAATACGGATCTTCAAAATGAGCAGGAAATACAATCTTCCTTGCGAAGAGTTTTAAGTATCTACACTAAAATCACATTTAATCCCGATGCTTCTGTCGCTTTTTTAAAAAAATATAAAGATCATCAATTCTTAAAACCACAACTTAAAATGACCATCACTCAATGGATTAGTTCATTGGATAAGTGGAAAAAATTTGATCCACATAAAATTAAATCGATCCATTTATTTATTACAAAATACTTGGCACCACTAGAAGCTCAAAAGGAAAAATTATTAAGTGGAGAAAGCGATATAACTTTATTGATTGCTTCGGGAGTGCTCTCGAAATATATCAATGACAATCCCTTAAGCCCTTACGGGCCTGAAGTGCTTTATTGGATGGCAATTGCTGAAAGAAGGCTCTCAAATACTTACTTTTTTTCTTTGAGTGATCTCTACTTAAAAGATTGCATTACTTTGTATCCAAAAAACCCGATTGCAAAAAAATGTTATCAAGAATATGAGGATAATATTACATTTGGATTTAGTGGATCTAAAGGGACGGATATTCCTAACGAAGAGAAAAAAGAATTAGATCGCTTAAAAAGCGTTTTAAAATAATTTTTCCTTGATTTTTAGAGTGAAAAAATTAATATCGAACTTAGTTAGTTTTTTTTAAGGATAAAGTAATGGATGATAATACCGAATTAGCTACAATTGCCTCGCCAGCTCCTATTAAAGAAGCAGGAAGTGGTGAACACCACGATGCACCAGACGCCACACCAGCTCCATTAGAGCCTCAGGTACTTAATGGTGTGAAGATTTACCCAACGTCATATATTCCAGTCAAAGCTGTACTTCATTATCCCAAAAAGGCCCTAGTCCAAATGGAAATTGAGCATATCGAAGGTATACATATCGCTTTTTTCATCGGAGTCACAATTTTTCTCTTCATAGGTATGTGGAAGCGCCCAGATCTTCGCTAATCACTCAATTGAAAGTGTGTTTAATCTATTAAAGCTGACTTAATGATGCTATTAAAACGACTCATTATCGAGGAGATTTAGATGTCAGACGAGTCAATTAAGACGGGGCCAAAAACAATAAAAGGCACCGATCCAATTACATTGTTGATGAAAGAATCAGATGCATACACAAATCTGGATCAAATAGAGAAGTACGTTGAGGAGAGCTCAGATTTAAGTATGCTGCCAGTTCAGCCAATCTATTTGGCGCTAAGAAAGCTGCCTATCGATAAAGTGGCCGAATACCTCCCAAAATTTTCAAAAGAACAACGTGCCGTCTTTATGGATATCGATCTATGGAATAAAGATGAAATTGATATTGAGCACTTTAGCTATTGGATCGAAGCCTATTCAATGGTTGCTTCTGATGAGGTCAAAAAAGACTTTGTTGAAAGCGAGCAATTTTTATTGTTTTTAAAGAGCAAATTTAACATTTGGACTTTTGATGCAGAAGAGCCGGAATATCCTGATCACGACAATTATTTTTTAACAGATGATAATTTATTGCTTTTAGAGTTTGAAGAAGATTTTCAATTTGTAGATGAAGTACGCGCTCTTATTCGGCATCTTTATTATGAAATTGGAGTAGAAAATGCCTACACATTTTTATTTAAAATGGTTTCAGATTCATTTTTAATTTTGCAAGAAGAAGAATATCAGTTTAGACGCGAACGAATGAGAGATTTTGGATTTGTTGATTATATTGACAGCTTAGAAGTCGAAAATCCTTTTATTAATATTGATTTTCTCCACAATTTTATCGCTAAAAAAAGGGCAGAAACTGGGGCCCTTGATGAAGTATCCAAAAATCAAAATCTGCATAACTCCTCACTGGTGGCCTTTAAGGACCATTTTAAAAAAGTAATAGATGAGCTTTTAAAAGTTAGCGATCAAAAAAGATCTGATTATTTACAATTTAATTTTATTAGACTTATTAATTCACGACTAGAGTTTAAGGGATCATTGAAAAAAGGTTCTGTGGCCATGACTCGTACAGGGGCCCAAACAAAAAACTTGGTTCTTTTAGGATTTAATTATTTAAAATCGGACAAAGTTGTTAGTGAATACTTAAAAACAATTCCCGAAGAGGGAGTCTTTACACTTTTTGATTTTACCGATTTATATAAAATAGGTAATTCACTAATAAAATTTAATTTAAAAGAATTAAAGAAAAGTCTTCAAGTTAATCAATTTGAAGGAGATCATGAAAAATTCTTAGGGGATTACTGGCTAGATTTTTTAGATAATACTTTTGATGAACCTGTAAAATTTCAGACCGCTAAAAGAGACAACGCAACCCCAATCATTGAAGTTGAAGAATTCGAGATGTGGACTTATAAAAGTCGTACTTTAAGAGAATTGTTACCCTTTGCTTTTAAATTTTATGAAACGTTTAATGAAATGAAAAATGAGGGGAGACTGCAAGATAGTTATTATTTAAATTACACAATTGCAGATATTGATTTTGAAGCCTTACTCCTTAGTAGTTTTGCCAATTATTTCCTTGGAACTTACGACGAAAAAAATATATCAAAACTTGGTTTGACAGTGGATGAGTTTAAAAACTTTGCTGGTAAAATTATTAGTTCTGATGGGAAATTTGTTTTATCACCTGAAATATATAAAAAAATTCAAAACTTTACCGAAGCATTTGGACTTAATAATGTTTTTAATTTTAATAATTACATACAAGATTTATTAAAATCTCAATTAGAAGGCTATGAATTTGCCACTATGGAATCGGAAGATTTCAAGCATATTGGTGGACCAATTATCCTGACAATTATAAAGCATTAATTAAAATGTGAATTAAAAAGTTGGGCCAAATTCTTTTGTAAAGAAGAGTCTAACTTTTTAAACTCATTGAGTAGCTTTTCTCTTAAAACTCTTTTTCGCTCAATTTGTAATGCTGTTAATTTTGCAGTTTGAGAAAAGTTTGTATTCAGCGCTATTTTTTTTGTTAAAAAACTTTCTAAACAACTTAAACGAGCATTTTCTTGTTCGAGAAAATGTTGAAGTTCATATTGTTCACCGACTTTGGCGTTTTCATATTTCCTGCGCTCTAACTCTTTATATTCTTCACTTTCTACATAATCTTCAAAAACGTCTTCAAAGCCTTTGAGACCTTGTAGCACTTCTTTAGGAAGATTTGTATTGCCTAGTTTTTTACTCATATATTATTTTTTGGACCTTTCGAAAAGCCGCGAATTGAGAGTTTCTAAAAAATAAAGCTCTTTTGTTTCATTATAAAGCTTGCGTTGAGATTCTGTGGAGTCTCTAAATTCGTTAATTATTTTGTAGAGTTCAAGATTTTTTATTTTATCAACTTTAAGCGAGAGTTTATTTAAGAGTTGAAGCTCTTTATTACTTGGGCGTTTAACTTTTTTAAAATAGTGTTCTGGTAAGTCTTTAACCGTTCTAACCCAAGGAAAAATACTTTTTACTGAAATGGTAGAGACTATATAGAGAGGATATGGAAAACGAGGGTGAATATTGTGTTCAAGAATTATTTGTGCCAAATTCACTACCATTTGCTCGGTAGCTTCCTTATTTAAGTTTGATAAATTGAGATAACAAGGCACTTTGCCAATTCGTGAATCAGAAACAATGGTTCTTAGTTTTTCAGGTGTAACTTCGCTTAAAAGAATTTCTTCGAAAATAGGAATTTTCATACTTTCATTTTTCCTCGATTTCACACATTTCTATTTCTAGTATAAACTAGAATCAGCATCATTATGAAACATAACTTATAAAAGGAAATTATGATCCATTTTCCCTTCATCTCACTTCCTGAACATTTTACTAGGTTATTGGCTTCCAATATTCAAAATAGTACGCAAACCAATAATAATTTGGAACTTTATATAAATGATAATAAAGAATTAAACGCACTTGTAAGAAAAATATTTCGGGATATTGATCCAGATGGATTTCTTGGAAAAATAATTTCTATATCTGGCTGGGCCGGAATCAGAAATCGCTTAGCTGCCGTTTATCTTGAATACGCTATGACCGGTCGATTTCCTGAAACCGCAAATTTGTCGTTGGTAACTGATATTATTAACATAGAAAATAAACTCCGGCATTTTACACCTACGGGATATTCTAGAACTTTCCTTTTTGGTTTTTATGCCAAAATGAGCTTGATCCATGTAAAAAAATCAACGGGAACAATTAGTCCTACTCCATTAATTATCAGAGATGAACATTTTGAATTTATGAAAATATCGAAAGGCAAATCCGTACGTGTTGATTGGTTAATGTTACAATTAATTCAGTATGATCATTTTTTAGGAACAGAAAGAATGAATACTTTACTGCAAACTGGATCTCGCTATGAAACTTTATTTGCCCTCTTATCAGCTGATGAACAAAAAGAAATGATTGATAATTGTATGGCCTATGGTGCCTCGATTTTTGATCAAGAAATATTTTTAACTGACGTTGCAATTCAATCTTAGGATTAGGAACCATTATGACAAATGCCATCTGGAATTTAATTGATGATATTAATAAAAAGGCGGGAATAACTGAAATTTTAATAAATGATCCCAAGCATGTTTTTGTTGAGCGCTCAGGACAATTTATTCAAATTAATGCCAATCTGCCAGTCAATGATATTACAGAATTTATCAAAGACGTGGCCAAGATGAACCAAAAACTCTGTGATACTGACAATCCTATATTGGACGGAAATCTTCCTGATGGATCACGGATAAATATTATCTTGGAACCTTTTGTACAAGGAAGTCCCGCCATTTCTATTCGAAAATATTTAAAATCTATTTCAAGTTTTGAAAATAGCCCAACGGCATTTGGATTAAACCCTAAATGGATTGAATTTTTTAAGGCCATGATGCTTGCGAAATTAAATATCGTCGTATCCGGTGGAACAAGTGTTGGGAAAACAACCTTTTTAAATCTACTGATAAACGAAATTGCTAAAAGTGAAAGAGTTATTACTATCGAAGATACAATCGAGCTTTCAATTAATCTTCCCAATGTTGTTCGACTTGAATCTGGGGCCAAGTTATTACAAACAAAAAGTAATTTATCTACACGTGACCTCGTTAAAAATACTTTGCGAATGAGACCTGATCGCATAATAATTGGTGAAGTCAGAGGCCCTGAACTTTTTGATTTACTTCAAGCGATGAATACTGGACACGAAGGCAGTATGACTTCAGTTCATGCCAATTCGGGTGGTGAGTGTTTATCTAGAATGGAAACACTATTTTTGCTTGCCGGCTTTGAGATTCCATTAAGTGTTGTAAGAAAACAAATGGCCTCGGCTATAAATTTTATTGTTCAATTAGGAAGAGATCAAAATGGGCAGCGAGTGATTGAAGAAATTATAGAAGTTTGTGGAATGGAAGGTCCAACTATTCTTTTGACTACTATTGCTACACGTGAGGATGGCGCACTCCACTTTAAAGGAATTGCCCCAAAAGTATTTGAGCGACTTCATAATTTGGGTGGTTTGCCTTATAATTTTTTTGAAAATATGAATTGAAATTAATATTGAGTCTTATCGGCTTGGAGATCGTGCACAATTGTGATTCCTGAACTCGTTCCTAGTCTCGTAGCACCTGCTTCTATAAATGCTCTCGCAGCTGCCAAATCTCGGACACCACCAGAGGCCTTAACTTCCATATTTGGTGAAATATTTCTTTTCATAAGTTGCACATCCTCCAGCGTAGCTCCACTAGTTGAAAATCCAGTTGAAGTTTTAACAAAATGGGCATTGGCCTTAGTGGCCAATTCGCAAGCCTTGATTTTTTCAACGTCATTTAATAAGCAAGTTTCTAAAATAACTTTAACAACTCTTTTATCTGCAGCCTTGACTACAGCTTTTATATCTTGGAGAACATGTTCCCAATCTTTATTTTTAATGGCCCCGATATTAATAACCATATCAATTTCATGAGCACCATCTTTTATGGCCTCTTTTGTTTCAAAGACCTTTGTTTCAGTTGAATTAGCACCCAAAGGAAAACCAATGACAGTGCAAATTTTAACTTCACTACCTTGAAGAAAGTTGCGAGCATATTGAACATTAAAAGGATTAATACAGACCGAAAAAAAATTGTGAGTACGCGCTTCCTCACAAAGTTTAAGTATTTGTTCACGAGTTGCATCAGGTTTAAGTAACGTGTGGTCAATATAGCGATTTATATGTAGATCTTTCATAATATTTTTCATGCTGGGCCCCATAAGTCTTTACAAATAAGAGAGATTTTTGAACACTCCTAGTATGATTAAATCGCGTTGGTTTTACCATCCCTTATTTATTTTTATTTTTTCACTAATAGCACTTGGATCTTCGCTTATTATATATATTCGTTCCTATTTGCGCGTAAATGCTGCGTTAGAAGAAGTCGTTTTCAAATATCATTTAAATGCTAAAAGTTTAATGCAGACTCAAACTTGGGTTTTAATTCTTATTCTTTCATTATTAGTTGCAGTAATTCTTGCAGGTCTATTAATCATTTATATTTATTATCAAAAAATGATTCAACTATATCGACTTCAGCAAAATTTCATCAATGGTTTTACCCACGAATTAAAAACACCTATTGCCTCATTACAGTTGTTTTTGGAAACATTCGCTCGTCATGAGCTTCCTCGAGATGAGCAGCTTAAATATCTCGAATATATGAGACGTGATACTGTTAGACTGGCCGACAATGTTAACCGAATATTAAACTTGGGACGCCTTGAAGACCGAAATTTTAAAGCAGATTTTACTCCACAAGATTTAGTTGTTTTAATAGAAGAATTTCTAGATAACACGCCCCATTTATTTGAAGAAGGAAAGGTTAGTTTTCATTCAGATCTTCAATCATTTATTCTTCCCATTGATACGGCCTTGTTTGAAATGCTTCTAATGAATCTTATTACCAACGCCTTAATTTATAATAAATCTAAAGAAAAGAGAGTGGATATAAAATTATCCAAAATTGGAAGTACTGTACTTTTAGATTTTAAAGACAACGGTATGGGGCTTGAAAAAAACCAAATTAAAAAAATATTCAAAAAGTTTTACCAAGTGGGGAAAAGTTCCAAAGGTAGTGGGCTCGGACTTTATATTGTTTATAATATTGTTAAGCTTCATAGAGGTGAAATACACGCCTTTAGTAAAGGAGTTGGAGAAGGTAGTTTATTTCGAGTTTCCTTTAAAATTCAGGAGTCAAAATGATTGTCACCAAAAATATTGGAAAAAAAATATTAGTGATTGATGATGAAAAACATATCGCAGAGGCCATAAAGTTAAATTTGAAAATGTTAGGTCACGAAGTTGTTGTTGGGATTAATGGACTTGAAGGATTGAATTGGTGGAAAGAGTTTTCTCCCGATCTTGTTATTGTTGATTTAATGATGCCTGAAATAGATGGTATAGGAGTTATCACCGAAATTAGAAAACGAGATATGAAAATTCCTATTTTAGTAATTTCGGCAAAAGATCAAGTTAAAGAAAAAATTCGTTGTTTGAGTTTAGGGGTTGATGATTATCTTTCGAAGCCTTTTGACTTAGATGAATTTCTTTTAAGAGTAGACCGACTTTTGACACGTTCAGAGTGGGGTAAAAGTCATCCTTTGACTTCAGAGGTAGTTGAGCATAATAAAAACTTAGAAATTGAAAATTTTAGTTTTGGCACAAATAATATTGATTTTAAAAATTTAAAAGCTCAATCGGCACAAGGTGTTTTTGATCTGACATTGCAAGAAATGAAAATACTAAAAATTTTTATTACAAATCCTAATTTTCCACTAACCAGAGAAGAGATTTTAGAAAAGGCACTTGGTTATGACCGTGGTGTGACAACTAGAACCTTAGATAATTTTATTGTGCGTTTTAGAAAATATTTTGAACAGGATGCTAAGAATCCGAAATACTTTAAAAGTGTGCGCTCCGTCGGTTATCTTTTTGACCCAAGCGCAAATTCCTAATTCATCTAGACAAAAACCACCCTCTCCATTAGAGTTTTAATACTTTTCGAACACGTTATGTTTAGTCTAAGGAGTTTTGTATGAGTCTGCTCAATGGAAAAAAAGCACTTATTTTAGGTGTGGCCAATGATATGTCTATTGCCTGGGGGATTGCGAAAGCTTTTAAAGAACAAGGCGCTAGTGTCGCTTTAACTTATTTAAATGAAAATTTACAAAAGCGAGTTGATCCTCTTGCATTAGAAGTAGGAGCAGATTTTACATGCGAAATGGATGTTACGAACGATGCACATTATCCACAACTAAAAAAAACCATTGAAGAAAAATGGGGAAAATTTGATATTTTAGTGCACTCCCTGGCATTTGCTGACAAGACAGATCTAAAGGGACGCTTTGTTGAAACTTCACGTGATGGATTTAAAATGGCGTGCGATATTTCAGCTTTTTCTCTTATCGGGCTTTGTAATACATTAAAAGATAATTTAAATGATGACGCCTCAGTTATCGCTATGACTTATCATGGTTCAGTTAAAGTTTTAAAAGGCTATAATGTTATGGGTGTGGCAAAGGCCGCGCTTGAAGCTTCAACTAGATATTTGGCTGATGATCTAGGACCTTCAAATATTCGTGTTAATTGTATCTCTGCAGGGCCTATAAGAACACTTGCCGCAAGTGGAGTGCCAGGCTTAAAAGATTTTCTTAAAGTCATTGAAGAAAAAGCTCCGCTGAGAAAAAATGTGACTCAAAATGATGTTGGAGGAAGTGCTGTCTATTTAGCTTCTAGACTCTCTCACGGAGTGACAGGTCAAGTTCTGTATGTTGATTCTGGAATAAATATCATTGGTGCTTAAAAAATAATGAGTGGCATTTCTTTATCACTAAATAAAGAAATGCCATTTGCCACTAGTAATGAAAATGATCGTGCACATATTGAATAGTTTTTTTAACATTAGATTCGGGAGTGTGTTGAAGAACTCCGTGACCTAAACCGCAAATCCATTTATTTAATGGAAGTCCAGCGTCTGCGATATTACCCCAAAATTGTTGAAGCTTTTTTTCTAAGATATTCCAGTCGTAGTGAAGATAACTTGGATCTATATTTCCTTGAATCATATAGTCAGCTCCTAAGGCCTTAAGGGTGTCGCTCAATGACATTCTCCAATCAATTCCTAGAACATCAATATTTTTATCTTCGATAGATTGTAGATAATTTAAATGAGTAAGTTTTGAGTAATAGACAATTTTTTTAGTTGGATGAGTTTTTTTAAATTCTGAAGTAATGCGCTTTAAAGCAGGAATAATAAATTCTTTAAAGTCTGGTAGAGTTAATTCACCTACGGCCGTATCAAATAAGCAAATCGCATCACAGCCACCTTCTGCTTGAAGATTCATTTCAGTTAAAAGCTCAGGGATTAAAAGATCCAGGAAGCCTTGAAAACGGCCATCATAAAAGCCTAGTTTTGAACTTGTTAAATTACCAGAGTGAGAGCCTTCGACGGCATAAGTATAAAGAGTAAATGGCGCGCCTACGAAACCTAAAAGAGTTTTAGACTTTGGTAGTTCAGAACGTATTAATGCACTTGCATCTTTTTGAAATTTATAAAAATCAAGTGAAGGATTTGTCAGTCTACATTTTTTTAAATCACTTATATTTTCAATTCTAAAGTCAAGAGTAGGAGGGCCTGATTTATAAGAGAGTCCAAGACCTAATTGCTCAAGAGGAAATAAGAGATCTGAAAACAAGATAGCAGCATCAAAATTAAAATCGCGAATTGGGCCCATCGTAATTTCACAGGCCAGTTTTGGATCTTTACACATCGTCATAAAGTCAGAATCTTTTTTTATCGATTGGTAATGAGAATGATACCGCCCGGCCTGTCTCATAAACCAAACAGGAACTTCTGTTTTGCCATTTGCATTTTTAGATCTGTCTTCAAATAATCCCATTTGGTAATCCTTATAGTCTTTTTATTTTAATTATTAATATTTAATTTATAGCCAATACTTCTTATGCTTTGAATTTCTATACTTTTTTTCGAATCGCTCTCACACCATTTTCGAAGTTTTACTATATAATTGTCGACGGTGCGATTAGAGGGGAATTTGTCTTCACCCCAGACTTGCTCAATTATTTCTTCACGCTCCACCGCGCTATTTTGCTTTTTGTATAATAATTCCAATATGGCACATTCTTTTTGTGAAAGTGTGATTATTTTTTGATCAGCATCTTGAACTTCATATCTTCTGAACCAAATTTTAAGTGGGCCATGGGTGATTTCTTCAGGAAAAGTCTCTAGATTGTTTTGAGTTTTTAAAATTCTATCCAATCTGAGAATTAATTCTTTAAGTGCAAATGGCTTAGTAATATAATCTTCTGCTCCAATTTCTAGAGCTTCAACCTTTGTTTCAGGATCATTTAAGGCCGATAAAAATAAAAGTACAAAATCTTTTCTTAGCGCTCTGAATTTTTTAGCTAAATCAATTCCATTAGTGTCTGGAAGACCTATATCCATTAAAATTAAATTAGGTCTTCTGCTTAAAAAATATTCATTGGCCTGAACACCATTTTTGGCCCATACACATTGATGACCTAAACCCGTTAAGAATTCCTCAAGTGTACTACCTAAATTGATTTCGTCTTCTACAATGAGAATATTAAGCATGTAAGTCCTCACTCCGCTTAAAAGTGAGTTTGAAAATTAAATTCTTATCTCCTGAAATGCGAAGATTTCCTTTCATTTTTTCCAATAGTTTATTGGTTAAGTACAAACCAATCCCAGATCCCTTTGAGGAATTATGCTTATAAAAAAGATGGCCCAGTTTATTTTTGTCACCGTGAAATTCGCCCTGGTCTTGATAGTTCAAAATGACTTGATCTCCAAGTTCGGTAATTTTTATTTTAACATTTTCCGACTTAGTATGCAGTCGAGTATTTTCAAAAAGATTTTTTATTATAAGCTCAAATGCAAATTCATCCGCGACAATGCTAATATCGGGATCACTGGCTTCAATTTCGACAACTAGTGTGTTGGCCCACTTCTTGGCCAGGCTTTTAATATATGGAATAATTTTCAGGGCAGATAAACTTAGTTCTCCACCTCTCTCGATGCGGGAGAGCTGAAGGATTTTATCCATTTGAGTTTCAAGCTTGCCTGTGTCTTCTATTAATCTGGAGCTTAATTTATTTAAGCTTTGATCATTTTTGGCCAAAAGAATTTCATTTATCACTTCACCTTGCAAACGAATACTTGCAAGCGGAGTTTTTAATTCATGGGTTAAAGAGGCAAAAAAAGCTTGAAG
>JAURXW010000143.1 GCA_030654205.1 Bacteriovorax sp. | reverse complement strand
ATATTAGTAACCCTAATATTTGTTCCCAATAAATCAGCGCGTAGATTAAGACTTAACTGGTGGACAAAAGCTTTGGTCGCACCATAAACATTGCCGCCAGAGTAGGGAAATTCACCAGCAACTGATCCTAGATTTATAATATGCCCAGAATTTCGAGCCACCATGGCCGGGAGAATTTTTTGTGTGCAGTAAAGCAGACCATTGATATTGGTTTGCACCATCGTGTCCCAATCTGCGATTGAGGAATTTTGAGCTTTTTCAATACCAAGAGCAAGGCCAGCATTATTAATGAGTACATCAATATTTTGCCATTCTTTGGGAAGACTACTAATGGCACTTTCAACCATTGAACTTTTTTGTACATCAAGCTCGAGCGTATAGAGATTATCTCCATACAGGGCCTTCATAGCATCCAGCCTTTCAACACGTCTGCCGGTTGCAATGACTTTATGGCCAGAATTAATAAAACGTTTAACCATGGCCGCGCCAAAACCTGCAGTGGCACCAGTTATAAGTATGATCATTCAGTCCCACTAATTTCTGGATGGGTAAAGACTCCATATCCATTATCGCAATTCATAAGATATAAGCCTTTAGATCCAGCTGGATTGATTGTTATCCAATGATTTACGTTTGGACCTGAATATGGATTATCAGCTGGAACACTTAGTATCAAGCCGCTGTCTTTGGGGCCGTACATACGCATAATTTGAGTTGATCCATCAGCATATTTCTCCCCAATATAATTTAAAACCATACTTTTAATTTCACGGCGTCCGTGAGCATAATCATTTTTGGGATAATCTTTATAGATGGTAAAATTAGCAACAATATAGTTAGAATGCATTTCAACGCTTGCGAATGAAAATGTTTCACGTCCTTGAAGACTTAAAAATGGGTAACTGTCAGGCATACTTGAAAAACAACGGTATACTTGTTGAACTGATTGCGCCGAGGCTTGGAAACTTAAAACAAGAGGGAAAATTAAAATTGCTTTTTTAAAGATATTTTTCATAAAGATTCTCCTACATTTGTGTCATAAAAACCAATTTAACACAAATTTCAGGAATCTGATTTAACCTGATATTTTTTACAGAGTCCTATATAAAGCTTTAAGAGATAAACTTAAAAAATTAATTGAACATTGAAAAATGACATTTAAGTTTTAATAACTTATCCATCTCAGTATCCGTTACATATTTTTTATTAAAAAAAACATTCCCACCTTTAGTGTCATCAGTATACCAAAGATTTTTGACGGGAATTTTACAATCGTTAAATCCTTTTTTTCGTATTGTCGCAAGATTGTCTTTGTTTTGGGCCGAGAGTCCCACAGGATAATCATTGAGACGGTCTGCTTCAATAGAAACTCCCGTGCCGGTATATAAAACTTCGGGATTAATTGCACTTCCGTCTTTATTTTGCTTCATGGTCCCTTCTACTAAAACCCCACTTAAAATTTCTTTTGTTTTTCCGTTGAAAATAACTTCTTCTTTTGTCGGTAAAGTGACAATCACAATATCCTCGCTTGCATTAGAGACATAACGAATTGCGGGAAGAATTAAGCGCGGAAAAAACATCATTAACTTTAAGTGGCCATGACTTTCTACTTCATCGGGCATATCCCAAACCAAAAGGCCCATGTCTGAACGAGCAAGTCCTTCAAACATAAATTCAAATTCTCTACTAATGGTAATACCTTTTTTGGGAACAATTTTATTTTCACCGTAATTGCTGAATTTAAAACTTTTTGTTTGTTCTTCGCCATTTTGATACTTGGTCGCACAATAATCCCATCGAAGGTGATTTCGCGTTTTACAAATAGTTCCCTGGAGAGTTTCTTCGTTTGAATCGGTGATCGGAGGCTGGATTTTGGTTTCATCAAAGTCAGTGATGATTTTGGCAAATATTGTATTTGAAGATAAAAGTGTTACCAAAAGTATTTTTTTTCCAATATTTTTAAAATTCATTTAAGCTCCCTTTTTTTTAACTACTTAATAAAGAGAAAAAGCACATTGCTTTTTTATAAATTCATCTAGGCCTTTATCAGTTGCAAGCGAAGCTAAAATATAGACACCACCATCTTTTTTATCTGTATACCAAATATCCTTTGAGGGAATTTTACAATCCTTAAAACCTTTTTTAGAAACAGTTGCTATACTGGTTGACGGGGCCATGGTTCCATTTCTTAATTCTATATCTCCATAAGGGAGATCTCCTGATTTATCAGCGCGAATCATGACACCTGCACCGTTATATTTTATATTGGCAGGTTTTGCTTTATTGTTATTTTTGGGATCAGACTCCATCGCTCCTTCAGTAAAAACACCACCGATGATTTCGTGAGTTTTAGCATTATAGCGAACGATTTCCTTAGTCGGCAACGTAACTTCTAATTCCTCTCCAATTTTTTTAACGGCCGGTAAAACAGAGCGTGGAAAAAATAGCATAATACTATAAGTAGTATGGCTTGTTTTATCGTCAGCGGAATCTGTCACAACTAATTTCATGTCTGAGCCAGCATGATCGTCAAATTCAAAACTCATTTCACGATTCATGTAGTATTCATGAGTTTTGACAATATTATTTGGGCCATTATTTCTAATTTTAAATCCTTCAATTATTTTACTATTAGTATTTCTGCATTGATCCCATCCACTTTGAACAGTTTGACAATATTGGTGGTATGGACTTGGAAGGGCCAATGCACGATAAGGGGCAACGACAACCGATTCATTATATTCTTCTTCAATAATATTATTACTTTCAGTTACAACTTGTGGGGCACAATCAACAACTATGGGAGTGATGACTAAATCTTTCTTTTGCTCCAAAATTACTTGAGCATTTTTGACTGTATCTATAACAACACTTTCCTCGGGGTCTCTGAGAGCTTCTTGATTTTTTAGAAGGACAGCTTTTTTTAGTATAGGAATTACCTTAACGATATCATCAGGCTTTACTTCGTTTGATTCTTGATTATAAATTTTCATTCCTGGCCGCTTTAAATCGTAATAAAGCCAATAAGTCTCACCAGCGTGCTGTCCATCTAAGAGCCGAAGCTGGATACCAAAATTTCCCGATGGCATTTTTTTTGTTTCTCGAACTTCACCTCGTGTTCCCTTGGGAAGTTGAATTTTAATATTACTATAAGCACCTGTGAATTGAGCTGAAGTTCTAGCATTTAAGAATGCCATTAATTCGACCTGGTCTCCTTTTTTTAAGGCCAGACAGAATGAA
>JAURXW010000139.1 GCA_030654205.1 Bacteriovorax sp. | reverse complement strand
ATGTCGGAAGGTGAGTATCAAATTGATGGGGTAGTATTTACTTATAATCAAATGTCCCACCATGAAGAAATGGGCGAAACTTCTCATCATCCACGTTATAAAATGGCCTTTAAGTTTCAAGGCGAATCTAAAAAGACTATTTTAAAAGATATTGTATGGTCAGTATCTAGAAATGGTATTTTAACTCCCGTGGGAGAAATTGAGCCAGTGGAATTATCTGGAGCTATGATTTCGAGAGTTACACTGCATAATTACGGAATGGTTCTTCAGTATAACTTAAAATCAGGTGATGAGATCGAGATTATACGCTCGGGCGAAGTAATTCCAAAGTTTTTATCCGTCGTTAAGTCATCGACGAGCACATTTAAAATTCCAGAGACTTGTCCAAGTTGTGGGCAAAAAATTGAGATAGAAGATATCAGGATTTATTGTCGCAATAGTAATTGCCCAGGGAAAAACAAGGAAATAATTTTAAATTTTATACAAAAAATAGGCATAGAGGATCTGAGTGGCAAGCGATTAGAAGATTTAATAAATGCCAAACTGGTTTCAAATATTGCTGATATATATCGTTTAACTGTTAAAGATTTAATGACGATTGATAAAATCAAAGACAAGTTAAGCAATAAGGTTGTTGAATCAATTCAGAAAACAAAGACGGTAGATTTAATAATATTTTTATCTGCGCTTGGTATTTCTGGTGGTGCATTTAATAAATGTGAAAAAGTCGTTAGGGCCGGTTATGATTCGATATCGAAAATTAAGAAATTAACATTAGAAAACTTAATGTCGATTGATTCATTTGCAGAAAAATCCGCAACTGAGTTTTTGTCTTCATTGAAAGATAAAATATCATTGATAGATGAATTAATAGATCTTGGGTTTATTTTCACGGTAGAAAAAACCAGAGAGACGGCCATTACGGGCAAAAAGATTTGTATCACAGGCGCACTGACCGAAAAACGCTCGGTCATTGAAGATTGGATACGAGAAGGAGGAGGGATTGTTGTTTCTTCGGTATCAAAAAACACCGATGTACTTGTTACAAATGAAACAGATCCCAACTCAAGTAAATTTAAAAAGGCTTTAGAGTTAAAAATTAAAATAATTACAGAAGCAGACCTAATAAAGCTTTTGGTTTAAAGGTATAAAATGGCCAAGAAATCAACGACATTTATATGTCAAAGTTGTTCATATCAAACTTCGAAATGGATGGGGAAGTGTCCAGAGTGTGGCTCATGGAATTCATTTACCGAAGAGACAACTCTTGCGGCTAAAGATATGAATCGGGCACATAAAAGAACGGCGCAAGGAACAGAGACACCAAAATTAATAAAAGATATCGTTTTAGAAAAACAATTTCGAGTTGTTACAGGAATGGGAGAATTTGACCGCGTTGTAGGCGGAGGAGTCGTTCCGGGATCATTGATATTAATTGGAGGTGAACCAGGAATTGGTAAATCTACATTACTAACAAGTGTTATGGGTAAATTATCTCAGTCGCATTCTGAGCAAGTCGTGCTTTATGTTAGTGGGGAAGAATCTGTAAATCAGGTAGCTGAAAGAGCAAAGAGAGTTGGTGTTAATACGGCCAATTTTTATATTTACAATGAAACGAATTGGCAAAAAATTTTAGAGCAAATAAATAAATTACAACCACGATTTTTAGTAATTGATTCAATTCAAACGACTTCATCATCTGAAATTGATTCTGCTCCGGGAACAGTAACCCAAATTCGAGAAGTCACCTATGAGTTAATGAATCATGTTAAGGCCAATGGGATAACTTGTTTTGTTATTGGTCATATTACTAAAGAAGGATCTATCGCAGGTCCAAAGATATTAGAGCATATGGTTGATACTGTAATTTATTTTGAAGGCGATCAATATGGACATTACAGACTTTTACGGGCCATGAAAAATAGATTTGGTAATACCAATGAAGTTGGTATTTTTGAAATGAAAGAAAGTGGACTAGATGAAGTTAAAAATCCTTCACAGTATTTTTTAGATGATCAACTTGTAGGTTCATATGGAAGATCCTTAACTTGTATTATCGAGGGATCACGATCACTATTTGTTGAGATACAGGCACTGGTTGTGGAAAATAAATTTGGAAATGGCAGACGAACAACTCAAGGTGTGGATAATAACCGTTTAGCTATGATGGTTGCAGTTATAGAAAAATATTTTGGATTACCTTTAGGTTTTAATGATATTTATTTAAACGTTGTTGGAGGAATGAAGCTGGCCTCTAGAGAATCTGATCTTTCAATTATGGCCTCGTTGTTAAGCTCATATCGATCAAAGCCGATTGATTCAAGCACAATTTTTGTTGGAGAAGTAGGTCTTACTGGTGAAGTTCGATCAATACCTCAAATGGAAATAAGAATAAAAGAAATGGCACAATTAAATTATAAAAGAGTTGTAACCTCTGAAAAAACGGCAAAAGAGCTGAAAGGCAAATTTGATATTGAAATTATTGGGCTTCGGAAAGCCCGTGATATTGAGTCGATAATAAATAGTTAAATATTTTGATAAATAGTATTTAAAGTTTTTGACCAAAGTTCTTTTTTATTTTTAGTATAAGCAGCAAGAGAGTCTTTTGCTGTAAATTCTTGATCCATTTGCCAAATGTTTTTTAATTGATCCATTTCCACAAGACCCGCACCAATGGCAGCAGCGAGTGCTGCTCCGAATGCAGTTGTTTCAATAACTTTTGGCTTAATTATTTTTGTTTCTGAAATGCTGGCTTGAAGTTGCATTAAAAGATTATTTTCAACTGCTCCCCCGTCTACTTTTAAAGTTTTAATCGCAAGACCCGTATCATTTTTCATGGCCGTTAAAAGATCATTGATTGATAAAGCTATGCCCTCAAGAGTGGCATAAGCAATATGGGATCGATTAGAATCACGTGTAAGCCCAACAAGTGAAGCTTTGGCATCAGCATTCCAATATGGAGATCCTATGCCTGAAAAAAATGGGAAAAAAAGAATATGTTTTAATTCATCAAGATTTTTAACTTCAAGTGCTAGTTTTTCAATTTCTGAACTCTTGGAAATAATTTGAAGATTGTCGCGTAGCCACTGAACTGCAGCACCGGCAATATAACTGGATCCCTCAAGAGCGTAGCAAGGTTTTCCCTTGTAGCGATACTCGACTGTAGTTAAAAGACCAAATTTAGAATAAACAAGTTTGTCACCAGTGTTTAATAAAACAAATGCACCTGTGCCATAAGTACATTTCATTTCACCTTCAAAAAAACCAGCTTGTCCAAAAAGTGCAGATTGTTGGTCGCCTAAAATTCCAGTGATGGCAATATTGTCAGGTAAAAATGATAATCCCTTAGTAACACCAAATGTATGAAAAGAATCTTCGATGATTGGTAAATATTCTTTTTTAATATTGAACAAATCTAAAAGCTCTTGATCCCAAGAAGTGGTTTTTAAATTCATTAGCATTGTTCGTGAGGCATTAGAGGCATCAGTTTTATGATTAATATTTCCTGTTAATTTATAAAGTAAAAAAGTATCAATAGTACCGAGAAGTAAATCATCTACAAGTGCAGCTTCCTTAACGGCTGAATTATTATTAAGAAGCCAATTCATTTTTGAAGCTGAAAAATAAGGATCAATTGGAAGACCTGTTAATAATTTAATTTTTTCTGGAAGATTTTTTTGGGTATTGAGATTTTGACAAAAATCAGTAGTTCGACGATCTTGCCAAACAATTGCATTGGCCAACGGTGTGCCTGAGCGACTGAAGGCGCAAGTTGTTTCTCTTTGGTTGGTAATGCCAATTGCAATGATTTGATTTCCTCGAACATTATTTTTTTTTAAGACTTCTTGGACACTAGATTCTACGCTGGCCCAAATATCATTCAAATTATGTTCAACCCAGGATGGCTTCGGATATATTTGTGGATATTCCTTATTCACTTTCCCAACGAATAGAAAAGTTTCAGCATCAATTAAACAAGCGGTTGTACCTGTGGTTCCTTGATCAATTGAAAGAATAAATTTCATAAGTCCTCATGGGAATATGGTTTTAAGGAAAGACAACTTCACTTTGGTTGGGGCGAGCAACGATCTTTAGCATAACTTCCCAGCGGTTTCCTACAATGGTGTTAAAGCCCCTCATAAATGAAAAAGAAATAGTGACAAGCAAGGCCAGAAGAAAAATAAATTCAACAAATGTC
>JAURXW010000293.1 GCA_030654205.1 Bacteriovorax sp. | reverse complement strand
TCGCTACCATGACGTCGATTCATCAGATTTAGCTTTTAGAATTGCTGCAAGAATGGCGATGAGACAAGCAGTTAAAGCTGCTTCTCCAGTTATCCTTGAGCCAATTATGAAAGTTGAAGTTGAAACTCCTGATGAATATCAAGGGGGCGTTATTGGAGATTTATCTTCTAGAAGAGGAATCATTCAAGCATCTGAATCAAATGATACTGGAGAAGTAACAATCAACGCTCTGATCCCGTTATCAGAAATGTTTGGTTACTCAACAGTTCTTCGTTCGATGTCAGCTGGTAAAGCGTCTTACACAATGGAATTCGCAAAATATGCTGAATGTCCAAACAACGTAGCTGAAAAAGTTATTGCAGAAAGAAAAGACAAGCTAGCTGCTCAAGCAGAATAGTTTTTAGAAGGCCTTCCTTTTGGAAGGCCTTTTTTTTATTTTTATTTGATAGGCCATGATAGTATCACCTAATACAACTAGTAGAGGGGCTTATGATAGAAACGTCTCAACTTCAAACTTTGGTGGCCGTAACTCGCGCCAAAAGTTTTTCCAAAGCGGCCGATAATCTCGGGGTCACTCAGTCGGCCATTAGCCAAAGCATCAAAAATCTCGAAGGTAAATTAGAAATCAAAATATTTAAGCGTTCAGGAAAAAATGTCGTTCTCACTCCTGAGGGTGAAAGACTTTATCAATTTGGGGCCCATTTTCTATCCGAAATGAAAGACACTCTTGATGATCTTCAAAACGACAAAGATACCATGCGGGGAAAGGTTCGCATTGGAACGCTGACAGGGATTGGAAAAAGTTGGCTTGCTCATGAGATTGTGGAATATGCTAAAGAAAATCCAGACCTGAGACTAAGTGTTCGGATGGGGCATCAAGAAGAGCTTTTAAGTGATTTCGAAAATAATTTGCTGGATATTCTAGTTCTTCCAGAAGATGAGCTTCCGACTCATGGGGAGCGCGAATTTTTCCTGGAAGAAAAATCAACTTTGGTTTTTCCCAAAGATCACAAAGATTTTGATTTTAAAACAAAACTTACTCTCTCTCGACTTGAAGAATTACCTGCCGTTTTGTTTGAAAAAGATGACCATTTATTTTTTAAATGGTGTCGCTCAAAGTTCAAATCAACTCCTAAAAAAATGAATGTATGTTTTACTGTAAATTCTCATGGGCATATGCTTCAGGCGGTTCATGAAGGCTTGGGAATTGCTGTTGTACCGAACCATGTTTTAAATCGTTCATATTTTAAAGATAAGGTTTCTACATTAGGGGGAGAGTTTGAAGTACCCAGTGGAAAACTCTATATTGTTTATCAAAAAGAATCAGAAAATCTACTGCGAATTAAAAACACGATAGACCGATTATTATCTCATCGAGATACTTTTAAAATATGATAACGGATTTTTTTTCTCCTGAAATTACTTTGTTTTTAAAAGATATTGAAAGTCTTGGTTTTTCTTTATGCTTAGTTGGTGGATCAACCAGAGATTTTTTTTACTCCCAAACAGTAAGCAATGATTTAGACTTTGAAATACGTCCTACTTTTGGAACTATTATTACTCCTGAAGCCTGGCCTCAGTATTATAAAAAAATGCACCATTATTTACAGGCAAAAAATTTAATTTATACAGAGTTGCCATATTTAATCACCCGAGTTTCATTTGCCAATAAACATTTTGAATTTTCTTCTCCTCGATGTGAAGTTAGTATTTCGGGTAATTTTTCTCATCACCATTTTAAAGCGGAGATCGACCCGAACTTAGACTATCTTACTTCATTTAAAAGGCGAGATTTCAGCATAAATGCTATAGGGATTGAATTAAGTTTGAGCAGTTCTCCAAAGGAAAAAATTATTGATCCATACAATGGAATGAATGATTTAAAAAATGGTATCTTAAGGAATTTAACTGATGATTTTTTTTGTGACTCAGTTCGCTTCATGCGCCTAATTCGTTTTAGCTTGAAATTTGAAAAATTTAAAATACAAGATAAACTTTTTTCTAAGCTTCATCTTTTTAACCTGACAGATCTCTCGGTTCACCATTTTAAAGAGGAGCTCTTTAAGTCTAGGCCTTCCGAGTTTTTAAATAGTTTTACAAAAATGGTAACTGAACAAAAAATTCCTATTTCCGAAAAATTTAATTTTTGGCTCAAATACAATTTTCCCAAAAATTTAGTAACGAAAGAAGAACTTTTGGCCTATGTTTTTTTAATAAATGCAGAAGATGCAAAAAAAGTGGAGAGTTTTTTTTCACTGCCCGAGAAAAAAATTAAAGATTTAAATTCTTTTGTAAATTCTTACAAAAATATTTTAGAATTTAATAAAGAAAATTTTTCAGATATTTTGGCCCTTCCAATGCTAGAAGCATTAAAAAAAGATATTTTTAGAGATTTGAAAAACTTAGAAGATAAAAAAGATTGGAGATTTATACTAAACTTTTCTTTTCAAAATCAAAAAATACTAATTGATTGGGACAATTGGAAAAATATTAAGATTGATCCAATCCAACAAGAATTAATTCCTCCGGCCTATAGATCCTATTATATTTATTACCTGGCCTTAAGAAAAAGATTTTTAAATGATTGATATTTTTAATTTTGCTTCACTAAAAAATAATACCGAAAAAGAAGAGATAAGATTACAGATTGAATCCATTTTTTATGTATCGTCATCGCTTCAAAATTTTTCAA
>JAURXW010000137.1 GCA_030654205.1 Bacteriovorax sp. | reverse complement strand
TTCATTGGATTTAAAAGTATGAAGCCGAACTCAGAAATAGCATAACCTGAGTACATTGGGTGACGAACATAACGGTAGAGGCCAGTCTTTACTGCGCCCCTATTGGCAGGAGATACGCCAAAAGAGCTGCCTAGATCAAATAATGCCAGCGTTGATATGGTAAAACCAACAATTGCCAGAATAGAGCTGGCTAAGCCTATAGATGGCAAAGAGTTCGGTGTATTAAGATAAATAAGCGGCCATGCACTAGAAACGTAAGCGAGAGTTTCAATCAATCTCGAATCAGTTTTTTTCACGCTCAGTTTGCGTGAAATCAAAAACCAAGATGCCGCTAAATCTCGGACAACAAGAAGTGCAAAGAAAATTAGGCCCGACATATACCACCGGTAACCTGCAATTAAAGCAAAGATTAGCATAATTGCAGAACCGATCCATCCAGAAGAATCGGCACTGTAACGGTTAATGGGGCCTATTAGTTTCAAAGTACCTACTAAATTCCTGGACCTGTACCGCCTTTGGCACTAAAAGTTTTAGAGCCATTTTCAGTTTTCGCTTTTGCTAAAGCAACAGCTTGAGCTAGTGAACCAATGGCCATAACTACTACTAAAACTTTAAATAAACTTTTCATATTATCCCCTTAAGATTTTTGTCGCATAAAATCTTCAATTAACCCGGCGACAGATTCAGGTTGATCGAAAGTCACAAAGTGACTTGCATTATTAACACTTACAAAATTAAAACCGCCAAGATCAGCGTCTTCTTTTAAGACTGCTTCTGGGAGCATTCCATCTTGTTTTCCAGCAATAAATAACTTCTTAGTAGCATCTTGTTTTAAAAGAGGAAGCATTGATTCTTTTTGAATGGCATCCGAGCGGTTTGCCAAAAAAAGTTGAGCAGAGACTTTGTCGTTTAAGAGTAACTCTTTTCCTTCTGGCTTCATGAAATAAAGTTGTTCATATTCTGAAAGCCATTTTGCAAGGGACTTATCATCTTGCAAGTTCTCCCATTCCGTTTCGGCGCTTGAAAGAGCTTGTGATTTTTTGGCAGTATAATTTTCGGAAGCGGCCATAAGCGATTTTTCAGAAAAAGGTGTAGATATACAAATAATTCCATCAAGTTTTAATTTGAAAGAAAGATTCGCTGCAAAGAAGCCACCATAAGAATGTCCTAAAACAAATTTAGAACCATTAATTTTACGAAGCTCAGTTTCTAGTTCGTTTGATAATTCATCAAAAGTCCTATCACCATCATAAGGAGTTCCATTAACGCCCGAAAAATCCACATAAATTAAATTAAATGCTCTACTCAAAATATCCATTGATCGTAAAGTTGCAGAGCTTAACCCTGGGCCACCAGGAATCATTACCAATACTGGAGCATCTTTTTTTTCAGAAAAGACTTTTGTTAATTTAATCATAATAACTCCAGTTTCTTCATGATCGCCTCGTATCAATAGCGGTGAAAATTTGAGTGACACTAAACTTGTTAACCCAACGATGAAGTGTTCTTACTGTTATTCCCAATTCAGCAGCAGCTTGTTTCTTATTGCCTTTAGAAGCTGTGATTGCCTTGATTAATTCATCTTTTTTTATATTATTCTCAAGTATTTCTATTTTTGTGGTGGCCGCTGTTTGTGATGAGAGATCACCCATACCTATTGCAGTCTTCACGGCTTCGGCGTCTAGTACTGTTTTATTTGAAAGGACAACAAAGCGCTGAATAATGCTTTTAAGCTCTCTGATATTTCCTGGCCAAGAATACTTAATAAGCTCTTGAACACCATCATTACTAATACTGTAACGAATACTCTCATCACCACATTCTTCTAAGTAAAAATTAGCATAAAAAATAATATCTTCAAGACGCTCTCGTAGCGGTGGAATTATTAGAGGGAAAGTATTAAGCCTTTGCAGAAGGTCTTCTCTAAATTCACCTTTTGATACCATTTCACTTAAGTTTCTGTGAGTGGCCACAATAAAGCTAACGTTTATACTTCTTGCTCTATTTGAGCCTAGTGGTTGAACTTCTTTTTCTTGAAGGACTCTAAGAAGCTTTGATTGAACTTCAAGAGAGCAGTCACCAATTTCATCGAGGAAGAACATTCCATTATTTGCTGATTCAATCAATCCGACTTTATTTTGAACAGCACCAGTAAATGCGCCTCTTTCATGCCCAAAGAGATTTGATTCAGCGGTTTCTTTTGCAATGGTTGCCATATTAGCTGAAACCAGCTTCTTTTTCATATTACATGCAATATGCTTAACTAGAGATTCTTTCCCGGTTCCTGTTTCACCTAAAATGAGAATTGAGGCATCTTGGTCATTTTGAATAATTTTTTCGGCCATTTCTAAAACTTTTTTTACTGCTGGAGAATTGGTCAGATATTTTTGAATTGTTTGTTGTTCTTTTGCTTTTTTTAGCTGGGTTGCACGATCCAAAGATGAATACAGATCAGCGTAATAATTACCTTCTTTATGAATAAACTGAAACAATTTTCGTCTCATTGCTTCAATAACCCGTTTAACAGATTGGTCACCACTTAAAACAATCAAATATGTTCCGGGTGATACTTTTCCGAAATAATCAAGAAGATGAATGCCATCAAACTCTTGCCCTTCAAAATTTAGATCAATAATGGCAGCATCGTACTCATGGGCCTTGGCCATTGCTTTTGCCTGAATAACAGATGAAGAAGTATGTAAATCAAACCCTGATTTTAAA
>JAURXW010000134.1 GCA_030654205.1 Bacteriovorax sp. | reverse complement strand
CACCAAAATAGCAGTACCTGCTAGATTTTTTAAATTGTGGTGCTCGAGAATATTATTATTAGTTATCAACACTTTTTGCCCATTTATGTTGAAAGAAATTTGCTGGTCATAAGAATTGCTTTTGATTTGAATTTTAATATCGCCAAAACTTTCACCGTAAGTTGTTAAACCTTTAGATTTTTCTAATTGGATTAAATACACGTCATCTGCATTCACGACGAACATTCCATTGCCCTTCGCATTTTCAAGAATGGCTTGATACAAGCTGGCTTTCTCTTTAAAAATATTATCCATTGAATTCATAAACTCAATATGGGCTGAACCAATATTAGTAATCATCCCGTGTTCTGGATGAGCAATCGAGCAGAGTTCTTGAATTTCACCAGGGTGATTCATACCCATTTCAATAATAGCGACTTCATGTTTTTCCTCTAATCCAAAAATTGTTAGAGGTACTCCAATATGATTATTTAAATTCCCTTTTGTGGCCAAAACTTGATTGGGCATCAAAGTATTTAATAATGAAAAAATCATTTCTTTATGTGTGGTTTTGCCATTCGATCCTGTAATTCCAATAATTTTCCTATCTGATTTTTTCGATCGCCAATCAAGGATACTTAGTTCGGCCAGCTGTTGAATACATTTCAAAGCGTCTATTGTTTCAACAAATAAAGTGTTGGGATATTTCACTAAAAAAGATTGAATGATTTCATCTCGTCCATCTTTTTGTGAATAAATAATGGCAGATGCTCCGGCCCTTGCGACTTGTTCAACGTAATTAAAACCATCGAAATTATCACCACTAAGAGCGACAAAGGTCTCAGCTTTTTTAAACGAGCGAGAGTCTGTATTAATGATTAATTTAAAATCACCATTCGGTCCAAAGGTTTTAGTTTTAGAGGGTATGAGCGCCAAAAGCTTAGACGAAAGCATATTATTTTCCTGCTTTAAAATTTTCTACGATATTAAAATCACTAAATGGATATTTAACGCCTTTGATTTCCTGATATTCTTCGTGTCCTTTACCTGCAATAAGAATTATTTCTTTTCTCCCTAAACTTTCTAAAGCCGCATTAATTGCTTTTTTGCGATCCACAACCGCTTCATAACCGACCTTGATACCGGCCAAAATATCAATAATAATATCTTCCGGTGATTCGTCGCGTGGATTATCAGAAGTAACAATAATCTTGTTAGCAAAATTTGAAACAGCATTTCCCATTGCTGGACGCTTTGTTTTATCCCTGTTTCCTCCACAGCCAAATACAACTGTTAAAGAGTGGGCCGGAAAGGCATTTTTTATGGCCTCACCAATATTAACAAGTGCGTCTGGAGTATGGGCGTAGTCCACAATAGCAAAATTTTCATTCTCTAATTCTATAATTGAAAATCTTCCTTTTGGTGTTTTAATATCTTTTAATTCGATCTTTTTAATCGCTTCTTCGCCAAAAAGATTAGCATTTAATTCCAGCGCCAACTCTGCATTGCTTTGATTGTAACTTGAATGATAAAACAATGGCTTTTCGGCTAATGAATTCCCAAGAACACGATCATCTAAAGATTTTGCAATCTTTACGCGCGTGTTGGGTGAACGCTTAAGAATTGTTTCATAAAGTTTTTTTTCTAACTTTGGGATAAGAAGTGAAAAACCTTCTTTTAAATATTTTTTCTCAACAAGCAATTTGGCATCAAAATATTCTTCCATTGTCCGATGATAATCAAGGTGGTCTTGTGAAAAACTTGTCCAGGCAACACCGTCAAACATAATATCAAAAAGTCTATTTTGGGCCAAAGCGTGTGAACTTACTTCAATAAAACAAACATCATATTTATCTTGAAAACGATTAATTAATTTTCGCAATTCCACATAAGATGGTGTTGTTGATTCAAGATCTTCCACGATTGCTCCGTTAACATCTTGAACACCAATAGTTCCAATCGAAATTGCTGGATGACCGGCCAAAGAAGCTATTTGCATCGCTAGATTTACGGTGGTTGTTTTGCCGTTAGTACCAGTAACGCCAACCATTTTCATGATGTTTTTATTGGGAAAAAGCTCATCGAGAATAATTTTTTGTACTTGTAAAAACTGCTCTGCTTCAACAAAGACACAATTATCTAATTTAATAAATTCTGAACCGTGGTTAAGCACCAGTAACCCAGGCACACTACCGGCTATTCGTTTCGTAAAATCTTCAATTGATTTTTCTACTTTAGAATTAATTTTATAAAAAACAACATCAGTGCTAACTGCATTTTGCAAATTCGTCGTAATGTTATTTATAAGTGTTTCAGTTTCTGTAAGATTGTTTTTAGAAACTATAAAGGGATTTATCAATGAGAGAAGTTTTGTTTTATTCATAATTTGGTGGTGAGTACTCTAGTTTAATTATTAAATCCGTACTTAATGGTGTTCCGGGAGTCGGGTTCTGTGTCGAAACAACCCCCATCCCTTTATGAATTAAGTGCAAATTTAATTTATTGCCAATATTAGTTGTAGAAATTTTATCCAGCCCGATAAGATTTGGAACCAGGTTTGGATCATAAACCCTAGTCGCAGCTGATTTC
>JAURXW010000133.1 GCA_030654205.1 Bacteriovorax sp. | reverse complement strand
AGAAAACATAATCTGCATAAAAAAATGAATTCATTTGCATTAGAATTAATCAAGGAAGTTGATCTTGAAGGAAAGGAGCATAGAATGCCTTCTCAACTCTCAGGTGGAGAGCAGCAACGTGTAGCGATTGCCCGAGCACTGCTGATGAGTCCCAAATATCTTTTTGCTGATGAACCGACTGGTAACTTAGATTCGATTAACGGTGATCGTGTAATGGCGCTTTTTAAAAAAATTAATTTAGAAAAGAAAACAACTGTTATCTATGTGACGCATGATAAAGACTATGCCAATTTAGCCGCAAGAAAAATCGAGTTAGTTGATGGTATTCTTAAATAAAAAAAATTACTTTTGTAAACCAGCACTTGGGTAATTCGCCGGCATATCGTCAATGAGAATACCCTGGTTAGGGAAATCTTTTTGTCGTCTGGCCGCAAAATTATTTATATTAACAGCCTGAGTGGTAAAAGTGGAAAGGCACATTTTTAAATTAGCTATTTTGGTACAGGGATGATCTTGTTCTTGCTCTGTTAGATTTTTCCCCGATGCATAGGCCGTGATCATTGATTTTGGAATCATTGGATCGAGTAAAGCTTTGCAACTTTTCGCTTGCAGGTCTAGGTCAAGATAGTTTGCATTTTTTTTATCTACCGATGCTGAGCCGTTATCATTTTCTTTAGACATTTGCATAACAAACGCGAGGGTGGCCATATAACTTGGATCACCGGCATTTTGTAATTTTTTTAGCATTTTTATTTGCTGTCCATAATCCAGTGCTCTCCAGGGAGCAACGGGCATATTACTTACTTCTTGAATATCAGTTTGAATGTTTAGAGAGTTGTTACAAAGATCCTGGTAATTTTTTATTTTAGCGACAAGATTTTTTAAATTAAGCTTTGCCGTTCCTCCCGTTAAAGGGATTTTGTCTAAAATCGAGCGTTTTGCAAATGAGCGATCAAGCGCAATGAAAGTTGCAATGACCATTTTAGACGTTTTTGTATTTTTTGATTGTAAATTAAATTCAGGATTTTCGTCTTCTTCTGCTAAGGCCGAATTCATTAATAAACGAGAGAAAAGTATTTCTACAAACGATGTTGAAGTGGAGGTTTGATTTAAATTAAATTTTTTTTCTATACCGTTGATAAAATATTTATTCTTAAGCATTAACTCGATATTAAATTCAATGTGATTTTTGCCAATTTCAATATAATAAAAACTAGTATTCTTTTTTTGTTTTATTTTAGGAAGGGTAATGTCCTTAATGTTTTGAGAATAAGAACTTGCTAGAGCTTTATTATCTATTAAAGTGAGAAAAAAATCTGGATTGGCCCGATTGAGATTATAATCATTAATACTTTCTTTAAAATCGTTAAAAATTTCTAATGCCAAAAAATCTGGTAAATTTTCTTGTATATTTTTGCTTACATAAATATTTTCGTTTTCAGCATATGCTGGACTCAAAGCTAAAAGCGCAAGGGATAAAATAAGCAACCCAGACTTGATGTGCATGACTTCTAACCTTTATTGAAAAATCTTTTAAAACTAGCTTGAGAGATAGTTTACAGTTCTTGTCGGTTAAATTGACAAAAAAACTTAATTTATCGAATTATCAGGCGATTAGCTTGGGTTAGACATCTATGGCCTTAATAGCGCCTGCCAATTTTCGCAGTTCAAATTTTTGTATTTTACCCGTGGAAGTTTTCGGGAGTTCACAAAATTCAACAGACTTTGGAACTTTAAAACCTGGTAAATGATTTTTACAATGCTTGATGATTTCTTCTGCATTAACATTCGATCCATTTTTTATCTCAATAAAAGCGCAAACAACTTCACCCCATTTGTCATCAGGTTTAGCGACAACTGCGGCCAAGAGAACCGCTGGATGTTGATAGAGAACATCTTCAACTTCAATACTTGAAATGTTTTCACCGCCAGAAATAATAATATCTTTGCTGCGGTCTTTGATTTTTATATAGCCATCAGTATTTATAACGGCCAAATCCCCCGTATGAAACCAGCCACCTTTAAAAGCTTCTTTGGTAGCATTAGGATTTTTTAAATATCCTTTCATTGTTATATTTCCTCGAAACATAACTTCACCCATAGTCTCTCCATCCGCTACAACTCTTTTCATGGTCAAAGGATCAATAACGGTTGTGCCACTCTGAAGATGATAGCGCACTCCTTGTCGAGCATTGAGTCTTGCTTGTTCACCAATTGCAAGATTTTCCCATGAGCTTTGTTTGGCGCAAACACTAGCTGGACCATAAACTTCAGTTAGCCCATACACGTGAGTGATTTTAAAACCCAATTTACTCATACCTTCAATCATTGCAGCAGGAGGTGCTGCTCCGGCGACAAATGCCTCAACATTATGTTGAATTCCAGTTTTCATTTCTTCGGGAGAATTAATAAGCAGGTTGTGAATAATAGGTGCCCCACAATAGTGAGTTACTTTATGTTCGCGAATAAGATTAAAAACAATTTTTGCTTCAACCTTTCGAAGACAAATATTGATCCCTGCTCTGGCCGCAATGACCCATGGAAATGTCCACCCGTTGCAGTGGAACATAGGTAAGGTCCACAAATAGATTGGATGTTTTGGCATGTCCCATTCCAAAATGTTTGATATCGCAGCGAGATATGCCCCTCTATGGTGATAGACAACTCCTTTAGGATTTCCGGTTGTTCCTGAAGTATAGCTTAATGAAATAGCATCCCATTCATCTTTTGGAAGATCCCCTGCAAAAAAATCATCACCTTCTTTTAAAAATTCTTCATATTCAATTTCGCCTATGAAACTTCCTTCACCATTATATTCAGTATCATCAACATCAATTACGAGCGGAGGATTTTCCATTCGCAAAATAGCCTGTGCAATAACGCTTGAAAATTCTCTGTCGACTAGAATGATTTTAGCTTCACCATGCTGAAGCATAAATGAAATATTCTCAGCATCGAGACGTATATTAAGTGCATTGAGTACGGCGCCACAAAAAGGAATAGCAAAATGTGCTTCAATCATGGGAGGAGTATTAGGAAGCATTACTGCAACAGTGTCACCTTTTTTGATGCCGCGTTTTTTTAAGGCCGAGGCAAGTTGGAGAGTTCTGAAATAGGTTTGGCTCCAGGTTCGTTTAATATTTCCATGAATGATGGCCAATTTATCAGGATAAACTTCTGCGGTTCGACTAATAAATTCTAAAGGAGTCAACGGAGTATAGTTGGCAGGATTTTTTTCAAGTCCCCATTCGTAATTATGATCCATTTAAAAGCCTTTTCAATAAGTTGTTTTTATTAATGGTAAGACCCATGAGGCCATAATGACAACTAAAGAAATTTTAAAGTGTATAAAGAATTCGCTTTAATGAAAGGGGAGATTGAGAGTAGTATAAAAATACTAAATCTAACAGGATTAATAAATGAAGCTGATACTGTGTTTTGTTTTATTTACTTTGAGTTTGAATATTTTTGCCGAAGAATCTTGTAAAACGTTAAAAGCTTGCAGCGACTGGGCAACACTTAAAACAGGCATGAAATACGATCTTGGAAAATTAGACAAAAGAAGCATTAATATTGAAAAAGTTTTTAATTTATCAGAGGGGGATCCCGATTTTATTTTTAATTATCTTTTGCAATCAAACGAATTAGTTAGAATCAAAAGAGAAAGTGGATATCAAGTTATTGTTATGCGAGATTTTAAGGATTTTAAATTTCCAAGTGTTCTGGCTCTAGAGATACCAAGTAGTCTTGATTACTATTCAGTAGAGTTTGCACTTTCAAACAAAGAAAAAGTTAAAAATGCTCTTGTTATTATTAAAAAATTCTTAAGTAAAAATGGAAAAGTTCTTGAAGTGGTCGATTCGCCACGTATTCAAGTTATTGATACAGGCATTCATCTGAATGCAATTAAATTAATTATTAATGAACTCAATAAATAACCAAAGGAGACATTATGTTAAAAGATTTTAAAGAATTTGCAATGAAAGGTAATGTTGTCGATCTCGCAGTCGGGATTATTATTGGATCGGCCTTTGGGACAATTGTTAAATCGCTAGTTGATGATATCATCATGCCTCCAATTGGTTACGTATTAGGTAATGTTGATTTCACCAATCTCTTTGTGGTGCTTAAAGATGGCAGTTCACAAGCAGGTCCATATGCTTCATTGGCAGAGGCCACTAAGGCCGGAGCTGTTATGATTAAGTATGGTGTTTTTGCCAATACTATTGTGAGTTTTGTTATTGTATCTTTTTCGGTTTTTTTATTAATTAAACAATTAAATCGATTCAAAAAAGAAGAAATAAGCACTCAAGTTGCAGCAGGGCCAACCCCGGAAGTTCAAGTACTCACTGAAATTCGTGATCTTTTGAAAAAATAATTTATTTTGTTATGTCTTCTCGAAATTCTAAAATTAGCATTTCATTGGGCTCTTGATTAAAAGGAGTAAGCCCAGTTGAGACATCTGTTTTTCCATTAATTTGAAAATCATTGTCATTAACTAGTGCTATTCGATGCGAATCGATCAAAGCAATACCTTCAACTTTTTCGATTGATTTAAAAGGAGTAGTTCCCAAATTAATTAACATTTCCTTTTTTACCGGAGTATCTGTTTCATTTAGTGTTATTTTGTAAATATACTTACGGCTTTCTTCACCTTTTTTACCGTTTTGTTCGATAACTAAAAATTTGTTTTTTGACAGGCCGATCGCATCGCCAATCTTGTCCATATCTTTATCAAATTTATAATAATATTCACCACTGGTTTTTAAAGTGTCTAAGTCAATTTCTGCAATTCTTGCAAAATTATGATCCATTGGCAGCGGACTTTGCATAAAACCAAAAATTTTATTTTTATCTTTGGCAATCCCTTCAAAACCGCGGTTACTCTTTCTTTCAGAATACATTTTAGGGAGTTCATTAAAAGGAGTTAGCCGTCTGATAACCTTGCCTAGTTTATCAATGTGTACCAGTGAAGGAGAGTATTCTTCGCCAATCCAATAGCCGTCCTCATCATCAGACACGAGTGCCTCAGAATCAATTCCTTCTGAGTCGACTGAGTACATAAATCCATAAACATCAATCGGGCTTTCTTCGGAGCGAATATTTGGAAGTCCAGTTAAGGGT
>JAURXW010000132.1 GCA_030654205.1 Bacteriovorax sp. | reverse complement strand
TTCATTTCAAACCTACCCAACACTTTAATTGATGGATTTAAGACCACGTTAGAGTCAGCACTTGAAGCAGATTTGTTAATTGTGGTTTGTGATATCTCAGATCCACACTATGAAAAACAGCTCGAGGTTACTAATGAGGTTTTAAAAGAACTGGATGTTGAAAATAAAGAACGTATAATTGTTTTCAATAAAAAAGATCAACTAGATGATGATTTATTAAAGAAAATAATTTTACGTAAATATCCAAATAGTTTCCTAGTCTCGAGTTATGACCCTGAAGACATGAAAGCTCTTCGCACTCATATTGTTGAATATTTTTTAAGTAAACAGCAACATTATGATTTATTTGTGCCTTACGAAGAAGGTAGTGCTCACTCGGCCATAATTTCAAAAACCAATGTAGTGAAAACGTGTAATCATGAAAAAGGTATTTTTTATAGAATTCGTGTGCCTGATTTTATATTTGGAAATTTAGGTGTGCAAAAATATATTCTTGCTCCAAATGATCCACTTTTAGATGAAACTAACTGGGAAGAAATTAACCCCTTAGCCTAAAAAAGATGGCCAAAAGAAAAATTGCGACCGTAAGAGTAAGGCCTATGAGAACTGTACGTGTGTCTTTATCCATTTTTTTTCCTTATTTTCTATTCTAGCAAAATAAGCGATACTTACTATAAAAATATAAGTGAAATAAATAATTGAGGATCTCATGGAACTAATCGTCGCAGAAATTAAATCTTGTAAAAAGCATCCTGATGCAACAAAACTAAATATTTGTGAAGTGTTTGACGGAACGAACACTCAACAAATTGTTTGCGGAGCGACCAATGTGCGCCCAGGAATGAAAACAATTCTTGCCCCGGTTGGCAGTACAACCCCCAAAGGGCTTTTGATTAAGGAAGCAATTTTAAGAGGAGTGGCTTCAAACGGAATGCTCTGCTCAGCTAAAGATATCGATGTATCAAACGAGGATGGAATTATTGATTTGCCAGATTCAATCAATGCAGGAGTCCCACTAAAAGATGTTCGAACAGAATACCTTTCTTCAACTCCATGGCACACATTTACAGCTGTCGATTCTTGTTGGGAAAATATTCAAACTAAGAAATTACTTATGGTAAAAAAGAATGAAGCGCTTCCCAATAAGGCTGAATTTCGACTGCTTTCTCAAACATTTTTCAAAAATAACCAATACCTCTATCGACATTTTAAAGTTTAAGCAACACTCATGAGGACCGAAGCGATTGGCAAAATGATTTGAAAGCAAGTATTGGGACAATTATTGTCAATTATAATACTGCCTTTATGTTTCTCAATAATGGCCCTGGAGATACTTAAACCTAGGCCAGTCCCTTTCCCCACAGGCTTAGTCGTATACATCGGCTCAAACATTTTATTTTGAACTTCCTTAGCAATGCCAAGACCAGAATCCATGATGATAATTTTTAAACTAGAATTATCCAACTCCATCGAAAGTGATAGCCATGGATCTTTTTGATCTTCAATTGCGTCAATAGCATTGCTAAATAAATTCATTAAAACCTGAGATATCTGAACTGGATTACAAACTAGCATTTCATTTTCAACAGATGCAATATTGACTCGGAAATCAATTCCCTTACCACTCATTTTTAAATTGGCCATAACCATAGCATCTTCAATCAAATCTTTAATAACTACTTTTTCTAATTTATCAATATTTGAATGAGAGAGATTACGTAAACCAACAATGATTTTAGTTATTCTCCACACATTACTTTTGCAAGTTTCAAGATTGCGTTCAATGACTTCTTTATTGAGGATACTTTTTTTAATCTCTCTTTCAATCATCATTAATTTTCCATTAATAATAGCTAGAGGATTATTAATTTCATGTGCAAAGCCAGAGGCCATTTCTCCTAAGGCCGAAAGCTTTGAGGCTTCAAATAATTGAGCTGTTTGTGATTCAATTATTTCTTCATTTTTTTTAAATTCTTCTATGTCACGAATTGAAATAATATAAAGATCATCACCAGATGAATATGCAAATTTGTCATAAAGCTTGTACACACTGTAATTCACAGCACGTCTTTCACCAAATTTATTTGTTAAAATTAATTCAAAAGTGTGCCCATTAGATATCGGACCTAGGTTTGAGATACCCAAAAGATTTTCAACTGTTTTTGACGGATTATTATAGCTATTATAAAAAACACGATTAGCGTATTGTATTTCTCCATTAACATTAGATACTAAGATGCAATCTACTAAAGAATTCAAAATGCTTTTTATATAGCTTTCTTGACTTGCCAATTTTCTATTCTGAGAATAAGTGTTGAAATACAACCCTCCAATAATTCCAAAGAGTGTTGGGAAAAGAATTGAACTGAAAACATAAATATTTTGACTCTTAAAAACCTCGTACATATTGGTGAAGTCGAAAACTAATCCCAATTGTTTTAGATCGAGAAGAACAAAAATCAATGGGAAGCACAGGCCAACAAATACACCTGAGGTGATACATAAATAGAAATTTTTATTTTCAAGTATTTTTGTCATGCTACATTCTTATCGGCATTATTGCCTAATCACCTAAGTATAAAACACTTGAATCTGCTACCAAAACCAAGAGTTACCATTCTCAAAACAGGCAGTTATGGCAATTACTCATCAGGTCTTAAATAAAATACTTATAAATATTTACGAAAGGTTTCTTTTTTAGTTATTATCGCTTTCATTCAAAATTGAGCTTCTAACTTATTGCCCAAAAAGGAAAACCTGCTTGTTTAAATACTCTATTTTTCTTACCATCTTTTTTTACAGTCTTATGACTTACGCCGGTGGATTAGAAGATTACATGTCTGCAATTAATAATCAATGCCCAAGCATAAATCAATTAATAATTAAAAAATCTTTAATTGAAATTGCGCGATCACAAGCCTGTAATTCTTCTTTCACGAACCTTCTTTTAAAAGAGTGTCCTCAAATAAATTGCTCTACTCTCCTCAACAATTGGATCTCTTTTAATAATACAAATTCTGGTGCCGTCATTGGGAAATAAATACATGTATAAATTATTTTTTACTTTTTCTTTAACGGCATTAATACTTGTTAAGGCACATGCTAGTAATATCGAAAACCAACAAGCTGATATTCAAAAGCTTGATGAAAGAATTACCGATATAGAGTTACGTGCAATGAATAATAAAATAAATTTTGGATTAGATCTAAAAATCGAATCAGCAATGCTGAATGATAAATCCCAAATTTCAACAAAATCGCCGACAACGCATAGTGGATATGTTGGTGCAATACTTTTTCGCATTAATATAGACTCTAATGTTAGTGAAAACTTAAATGTCTATGCCTCTGCCGAATCGTTGAGTTTTTTTAATGAAAATCTTTTTAATGGACCAGCTACAATCAATAACCGTGAAAAGCAAGTAAAGGGAGAAAAACTTAGTTTAAGTAAGGCCTATTTTGATTGGAAATTTTATAAAAACTGGTTAACCTTTTCTGCAGGTAGACTTCCAACGACTCAGGGACCACCCGCCCATATTAAAGATGGAGTTGGCAGGGAAGGAACATATCCACTAACAGGTTATTCTGTTCCGCTTGATGGGTACGCGCTTACTGCCAAAATAAGTACTCCGCTTGAATTAAAAGATAAGTTATCACTAAGATTAATCTATAAACCAGGGGGATCTGCTAACTCTACCTATCCCTTCCGAGGCGTTCCACTGGGAGATATTAATCATCCTCGCAGTATGGCCACAAACCATCAATTATTTTCTGGAATGTTAGAATTTGAACAAAAAAATAATACTAACGGGATTTGGGAAAATATGTTGGCCATATTACAATATGGCTATTATCGATTTTCATCTGCACCTGCTTTTGAAACGACTGGCTTGCTTGGTGATACCGATATTGAAAAATACCGAGTTTATTATGATAATGATCGATTAATTGATGCTAAAATTTTAAGTCCGTACTTAGAATTAAGTAAAATTTTCAGTACTCATTTTGATATTTATTCGACATTCGCATTCTCCAAAACAAAAAATTATGCCCATGCCAGAGCTACAAAGCTAACATCGATTTCAGGAGCCCCTGCAGGTACTGATTTCGACTTAGGAGCTTTTATTCATCCTGGAGAGCAAACTGGAACTAGAATATTAGCAGGAACACGCTACGAGTTTCCAGATCATTATTTCTTGGGTGCAGAGTATATGAAGGCAACTGAAAAAGCTGTTCCAACAGTTTTTTATGCAGATTCATTGGTGAGTCCAAACTATTATAATGGTCACTCTTTTGAATTATATGCTTTAAAAAGCTTATACAATGACGATTTTATCATCCGGCTTGGGTTTATTCATTTAAATGTTAATGCCGATTTATCAAATTCATTATTTCTTCAAAATACAGTTGAAAAAATAAATATTGCGATCCTCTCGCTCAATATCAGAATTTAAACTCGGTTATCTATTACCCTTTTTAATTTTCCAGTGCGTTCGTTTGAATGAAGTTGCTTCATTTCAACAATTTCAATTTTTAATGGATGAATAAGATTTTTCAATAGTGCTTCTTTATAGACATATTTTTCTTTTATAAATGCTTCAATTATAAGATCAATATTTTTTTGCTCACAAACCAATTCATGCCCTGCAATTCTAAAAATCAGTTCGTCTTTATTCTCAAAATGATTCAAAACCATTTGAAACTGCAGACCATTTATTTCCTTTAAAGAATTCATGATCATCCATCTCATATCTTCAAAATAGACGCTAATGGTACCAAGTCTCGCGGCCTCATCAGATCTACCTTGTAATTTAAACTTGCGATTAGGAGTCTCGGAACTTTCAGTCCACATAGCAAGATCCCCTGCTGGATAGCGTATAATGGGCATAAGTTTACGAGTTAAATTAGTGACTAATACTTTCCCAACTCGATTTTGCTCATTAATAACTTCGTTAGTATCTGGATCAATAATTTCAATTAAACTAACATTATCAAAAATTCGATGTTCTCCATCTACACAAGTTGAATCTGAAAAACCTAATAACCCGGCATCTACACTTGCATAACCAATTGAAGAAATTTTAACATCGGGAAATATTTCAATAAAGGCCTTATATTGATCTGGGTACAAAGCTTCACCACCAAAAAGAATTTTTTCAATTTTAACTTTTGGGAATTGGGCTTTATTAACTTGATAAAATTCTAAAAGAGTTAGCATCGCAGAAGGAACACCGATCATTACATTAATTGAAAACTCTTCAAAGGTTTTAAGGATTAAGTTAGAATTAGTGGCACCTGCAATGGGGAATTGTAAAATTTTTTTATATTCAACAGGAATTGCTTGTAATGAATCTTTTATAAAAATAAAGGAAGCATAGAGATCACCTACGTAAAATAGATTAGCGACTCGGTCAAAGCTTGCCAGGTCTCCACGTGAAATACCTTCACCGAAAACAGTTGTAAAACTTTGCCATTCCAACGAAGTAAAATATGAATATTTAGGAGCTCCAGTACTACCTCCACTTTTAAAAACAATGCCATCTTTTGTATCATTTGTTAAAACTTTTGTTTTCCAAAAAGAAGACTGATCAACAATTGGTAAATCCGAAAGTTTTTCAAACTTAATATCTTTATAGAGTTCATGATAATACGGTGACTTTTCTCGGGCGTAATTAACAATTTCTTCAAGAGTCCATTTTTGAATATTCATACTACTTCCTATTATCCAATACATTTCGCAATTTCCCAGTACTGGCACTAAATTCAAGTTTGTCTCTAGCGAGTACAACCACTTCAAAATCTAAAACCAATTCTTTTATGACTGCATAATTTAAATCATGATATTCTTCAATTAATAACCCCTGAAGCATTTCTGCGGTCATTGTTTTTTTAAATAAATTTTCAATTTTTAATTTAACTATTTCCTTTTTTGGCCCAATACCTGATTCGAGGACAAGTTGAAATGCCCCTTCAAATTCAATTTTATCAATGAGTATTTTTTGAATTTTTTGATAACTTAGAAATGTCGCTCCAATTCTAAAGACATCTCCACAACGGCCCAACAACTCAAATCTAACTCCGCCCCTTCCACAGTCACAGCGGCCTTCAACGATTCGCCCAACGTCACCGATAGCGTAACGTTCAATCTTTTGTCCGTGGCGTACCTTTGAAGTAAATAAAAATCTTCCAACCTCGCCTTTTTTGACAACTTGATCATTATCCAACTCAACAACCTCAAGCTCGTGAAGGCGTTCATTTAAATGATGAATTCCACCGAGTGAAAATTCACACTGAAAACCAAGAGGTCCAGCATCCACGGAGCCGTAGCTGGCAGATCGGATAATTTTAATTCCATATTCATTTGTGAGAAAAGTTTTTTGAGCTTGACTAAAGTGCTCGCCACCATAAAATATTTTTTTTATGCCGCGGTAATTTTTAAAAAGTTCATTATTTTGACTAAAAAGCTGAATTAAATATGAAGGCATCCCTAAAAGTGTATCGACGTTATTTTTCACGATCGTTTTTCCTACTTCATGAAAATCCACACTGGCCCCCATGGGAAAGTGAACAGCATTTAATTTTTCTAAAATTGTAAAAAAACTTACAAATCCTCCATACAAATTTCCAGCATAAAATAAATTCATACACCGATCATTTTTGGGATCCAGGCCTGCGGCATACAAACCTTCGGCCGCGACTTCCATTTGCCTATTATAATCCGCATAAGTAAAAATAGATAATTTTGGTTCACCGGAGCTTCCGCCACTATGAAAATATAGATCTGAATATTTTTGTTCAACCTGTTGTGATTGAAAATCAATTTTCTCCATTATTTCTACGGATTTCAAAGGTGTTAAAGATTGAATTGATTCTTCTTCAAATGATATTTTATTGGCCATTAAATTTAGAGATTCAGAATCAGCAAAAGATATTTTTTGGCAATATCTCTCAAGAGCATAGACTCCATCATGAGGTTCTCCTAAATAAGAATCCGTCATTTCACCAATTGCACGAACACGCTGAACACCTGCTTGAAAAAACTCACGAGTGATTTCTTCAACTTCATTTTTATCAACTGATATACCAACTGTTTGCAAATATGCCTTAAGTGGTCTCAGTTTTGATATAATTTTATTTTTAGGCATAGGTTTTATCCAAATTGTCCGAAAAAGTGGCGAGGCACTTAGATTGGAGCTATCCTCAATAAAAATTCTCCATTCATTCTTTAAAGAAATGATGATTTCACTTTTACCAAAAATTGAATTCAATCTAACTTGCTCGCTTGCGACAGTGAGCTCTGCCATTTCTTGAATATTTGGTAATATTCTCGGCATTGTTGGAGAAATCTGATTTAATACAAGCGCAAGACTTTCAGAAAATTTTTTCAAATCGGTAAAACTTGCATCTTCTATAAAGACACATTGAGGACTTGAACAGGCCATTTGGTCATTGTTACAGATTTCAAAAGCTAGTTTGGAAAACATATATTGATCAAAAGATTTTAACTTTGAAACGTAGGCAAACGATATTTTATGTCCCCATTCTACAATACGCGCTCTACTCGGTGCCATCGCTTTTATGCTTTTAATACTTTCTTCACTTCCCCATGCTGATATAACATCCGCAATTGAAAGAAGATTGCCTAAAAAAATTTGATCTCGAGAAGAAATCTTAGCGATATAAACATAATTTTTAAGCGTACCAGATTTATCAATTGCGCAAAGCTCTTGATAAAAAATAGCCGCAAATGAGCTATCCTTTCTCGCAAGCTTTAAGATATTCACATTCCCACTCAAAAGTCCCTCAATAACACCCAAAACACCCAATAGAGGGGAATTATTAGGCGTGATATGGATAAGGACACCAAGAGGAAACCAAGATTCAAAATGATTTTCACGAAAATTTATTCTTTTTAGTTCAAATGGAAACTCACTTCCTAATTCGCGAGTTAGCTTAACTCGAAGATTATCAATGCTTAAAAAATCTTGTAGTGCCATCATTGATGATTCTATTTCTTCAGTGCCTATATCTGCTCGCTCCAAAAGATCATTCACGAGCGATTGATAAAAAGCTCCTCGCTCCTTTAAATTAAGAGTAATTTTCTCAATCAGGTCAAAGAGTCTTGCTGTGGGAAGTGGTTTTTGGCTCCAGAATTCAGCATCATCTTTTTTACTCTCAAACAATTTTTTAAATTCTATGTCATCAACGAATGTGCCTTGCCATAAATTAGTTGTTCTATTCATTAAGATTTTCCTTTTAAAAGCTCACTTGCTGCTAGGGCACAACTTTTATTCTTGGAAACTCCGGCCCGACCATGAATTCGAAAATAAGGAGTAGGAAGTCCACAGCCACAAGTATCAGGTGCATGAAGTGATGCCATATCACCCATAATTACGGAATGGGCCGGCATTGAAGTTATATAGGGAGATATAAAATGTAAAAATCCTTTTTCGTCAAATCCCAAAGGTTTTAATGTTTCTATATCTCGTATAAATACTCGAGACCAAACAGGAATGTGAAATTCATGATGGGCGCATTCTACATATGGTATGCAATGTTCAACAGAGCCATATCCATCCCTTAATCTATCATTGGGAATTCCAAGCATCTCTTCAACGAGGGAATATAAATCTTCTTTAGAAATTGCCTTATCTGCATTTCCTTTCCATCCTCCTCCTAAAAAAACCAGTGAATCGGGATGAAGCTTGATGGGCTTTATTCCCAGTTTTTTCATCCGCTCCAAGGCAAAGTAAAAAAATGCTGGAAAACCAAAAATTCTAACAGGAAGTCCTTCCTTGGCATATTGTTGAAAAGCTTCAATCGTACCGAAACAATCAAACTCATGTCCTCCACTTCCAGTTAATTTCAAAGCGTAAAATGCTTTATTAACTGGGGCATATTTGCAAAGAAAATTATCAGTGTAGGCCGTGCCTAATTTTGAAGAACTTTCAGTCTCATAGCTAAATAGAACGTAGTTACATTTTTGATTTGAGGTAATCCAATTATATTTTTCAAAAATTGAATCAACCATCCTTTGTGCTGACCTAATGGTCCATTCATCAAAAAATATTTGAGATTTTTGTCCAGTTGTTCCTGAAGAAGTTAAATGCAAGAAAACATCTTTATTTTCTATAGATAAAACTTCATGAGTTTTAAAAAAATGGGCCCATAGATGGGGAATCTCTAAACAGTCATTGGCAAATTTTATTTTTTCAATATCAAAATTTTGTGAAATAGATAATTTTTTGTAAAAATCACAATTCTCAATATGCCATGTAGTAATTTCTTTCATAGCTAAAACAAATTCTTCATCGTTATCCTTAAAATCTTCATAGGGCGAATTTTTGTCGCATAATCTTTGAACAAATTTTAATTTTTCTACATCTGGCACTTTAAGTTTTGGGGCCATAAATAACCTCTATCGTATCTAAGTTTACTTTTTTCCAAGCATCAACATACTGGTCAATAAAAGGTTTAAAAGGCGATACGACGGCCATTCCTCGAAAATTTAATGGCTCCATTGTTCGACTCATAATTATATAATCTTCATAATTATTATTAATTTCTCTCATTGCGGGGTATATCGCCGAAGGCAAAAACTGACCTGTTAAAAGTGTATCAATAAGTGGAGTGTGTTTAACGTTAACTAAAACCTCTATATAAGAAACTCCAATATCATCAAGCTGCATATACAAACTTGTTAAATGCCCATTGAGATCAGTAATTGGGTGAGTTGATTTTATCAATGTGCAATAGCCATCACGCTTACTAAAATATGCAAATATTTCCATTCGTCCTAACTTATCTGCGATAATCATATTTGGAGTGTGAAATGGAAAAAATCTATCACTTGGATCTGGAAATCTTTCATTAAATTTTCTGAGGACATAACTTGGGGCCCGGATAATTTCGAACTCCCAATCCTCATCACTTTCACTCGTATTAACTGGATTAATGTCTGAGGTCTTTGGAATTTTAATCTCAGGAACCAATTCTTTTAAAATATTATAAAGTGGTATCACTTTAGTGGATGCACTTAATTCAGGTTTTCTTTTTGCTAATATCCCATCTCGAAATTTGGCAAATAATGTAACCGTTTCATACTGACGCAGACGATGAGCGTTGGGAAAAATTCCCAAAGGTAAATAGTTATTTTTAATAAAAATAACTTGAGGCCCAACGGCAATTGTCCTGGTTGTTGCGTAAAGAGAATTTAATCTTGTGTCATGTTTTAAGAAAAAATCACTCACAAATTCTACTAACCCATTTCCAATTTTATGTCGTTGATAAGTCGGATGGACAACAAGCCCCACCATTTTTCCAATTTTATTAAATGAATCTATTTCAACTATTAAAACTCCTCCAATAGTACGATTCAAAACATCTCGAACAATAAGGCATTTATGTGTTTCATTGTTTTCAATTGCTCGCTTTAATAAATCTGGATCCGTTCCATAGGAAATTGGATATTTTCTCCCATAAACCAGTCGATATAGATTAATAATTTCATCTACATCACTGCCAGCAGCTTCTTCAATTTTAAGATCTACTCCGATTTCCATATTGATCCTTGTAAGAATTTAGGCATTATTAAAGCTAAAAACAAAATCGCGATTCCGCTTATTTTTGCAAAATTTGGTATTAAAACATGTGGGAATATTAACCCTGAAAATACAAGCGATAAAGGTATTGAAGCAGCACTTATAATGTTAACGGCCGTCATAATTGCAGGGACTTCTTCTTCCAACATAATTCCCGATTGAAAATATGTGAGGACTTGAATATTTATAAAAGTACTTAAAATGCCTATCAAAAAAAGCACAATTGCCCCATGCCATGTCAAACTTGAGTAGGCAAAGATCAAGAAAAGTATTCCAAATAAAAATGAAACCAAAGCAATCATTGATATTCTTTTACTGGCCGCTACTTGAAAATTTGAAAAAGATAAATAAAGTCCAGTTGAAAAAGCACCCAATCCCATAGCTCCTTCGATTAGTGCCAACGAGCTCGAATCACCGGAATAAATTTTTTGGACGTACCAGGGGATCATTACCAAGATAGGAGTAAAAACTAAATTTATAAACAGAAAACTAATTAGCATACGTGCAACATCCGGATATTTTCTTAAAACACCAAGCGGCCCGATAATATTTTTTGATTCCGATAAAACAGCAGATTGTTTCAATGGAGTTAAGCCCATTTGTAATATTCCGGCCCAGAGAAAACTTAAAGCATTAATTAAAATTAAAGTTTTTAAATCTACAAAATTTAAAATAAAAATTGCAAAGGTAGCTCCCAAAATTGTTGAAATAGACATGCTTGAATCAATTAATGCATTTAAGCCGACAATTTTTTCTGGTGCAACTAATTTTGGAGGTAAGGACATGATTGCCGGATTAAAAAGACTACTTCCCAGGCTTACCAAAAAACCTGAACAAGTTAGTGCAATTAATAATGAATTACCCTCTATTTTAACGAAATAAATTGTGGCGTATAAAATCAATAAAACGAATCCCCTAAAATATTCCGATAGGATTACAGTTTTTAGTGCACTAACCTTGTTAATAAAATGAGTAGAATAGAAGGCCATCAATAAGTGAGGACAAAAAGTTATGGCCAAAAACCAAGGAACAACATTTATTGAATACTCTTTGGTCAGATACCAAATCAGGCCAATAGACATCATTTTATCGCAAATGGCCGAGACCAGTTGCGAGACGAAAATAAGGGCAGCATTTTTATTTTTAAGCACATCA
>JAURXW010000128.1 GCA_030654205.1 Bacteriovorax sp. | reverse complement strand
ATAACAAAATTCATTACCGATTCTGCAATTTCACAGGTGCTTATTATGGATTGCATTCTTTTTTTACGAGCCTCATTAGAGGCCCCATTTGATTTATCGAGTACCCGTTGGGCCATATGTTTGAATTCAACAATATATTCTTCTTCGCGCTTCCTAAAAACAGAGGCCACTATATTAAGGGAGTCCTCTTTGGCGCTATGGACGCGGGCCTTGGAATTTTCTCTAAGATCTTTTGTTTCAATCGCTCCAAAATGAGCAAGTGTCTTAAGAGAAAGTGAGACGGCACTTTGTGATAGCTTTAAGGCCTCTTCTATTTCTTCAGAAGTCAGTGGCTTTTGGGCAAGTACCAAAAGACCAAAAACCGATCCATCAATGCGCTTAAAACCAATATGATTAAAAAACATTTCAAAATGCGGCAATTCTTTTAAAATTTCTGGTTCTATTAACAAATGACACCTAGTGAGAACTTGTATTACAAAAATATAATAAATAGAATATTTGCGATTTGTGATTGGAATGTCCAGAACTTTGTTATTATAATCAAATAACTCATAGGGGGAATATATGGATTCAAAAAATTTATTACTTGCAGCAGCACTTTCAGGCTTGGCGTTGATTGCCAATGCTAGCGATACGGGCGCCACTCCAAAATCGGCAAATAAAGACGTCGAAGGACAATGTAGTGGGATTAATTCATGTAAGGGGACTTCTGCCTGCCATAGCGAAAAAAATTCCTGTGCAGGGACTAATGCCTGTAAAGGCAAAGGTTGGTTAAAGACTTCGCAAAAAGATTGCAAAGATAAAAAAGGGACTTTTAAGAAAGCCTAATCTTAATTAAAGAACACCAGCGCTGCCGGTGTTCTTTAATTAGCCGTCGTATTCTTCCACATCACTTACTGAACCAGCGTCAGTTTCATCGATGATTGGTGGAGACGAGTTGCCGCTTGAAGGCATTATAGAAGTCTCATCGCTAGGCATATCATCCTGAGCAAGTAGTTTTGTTGGTGCGCTTATGGCCATTATGGCAACAAAGGCAACCAAAAATAAATAAGAGAATCGAGATAGGTATTTTAATTTAAGCACATAAGCCTCCACACATGTTCCTGATATCAGTATAGCACTTCTAGGGTTTGGGAGAAACCTTAAAAATTTCACCAAAGTGTTGATTTTCTAGTGATTATTCTGAATTTTTTAGTTTAAGATAGAAACGTAACAAAATAGTGAAGTAATTTTATACAGGGGAATACCTATTTATGGGTGGATTCAAAGACGAGTTTGAAGATGGCGAAGAAGAAGTAGATGTTGATACGGATGGTGGAGATGATGAATTCGCCTTCGACGAAGAAGATGGTGAAGGTAAATCTACTGGTAAAAAAAGTAAATCTGATGGTTCGGGATTTAATCGCGACAGCTATTATTTTTACAAAGATAAACTAGTTCAACTCTCTGGAACGATCAGACCAAAAGAGCGTTCAAAAGAAGGCAAGGTTGTTTCATTAGATTTTAAAACAGAAGATAAAATTTATAGTGTAGTAATGGACGATATGGGAAAAAAGCTAACGACTTCTTGTTTTCAAGAATTATTAGTTACAGGTCTCGTTAGTAAAATAACTGAGAAAGAATATACCATCTCGATTAAAACTTATATTTAAACGAATCAAAATGATGAAAATTGGGTCTTGTGTCTGCATGAGATAAGGCCCAATAACTGAGCGTTCCTTTTTTATCCTTAATAACAGAAGTTATTCCTGCGTGTAAATCAGTGTCGAAAAATCCTTCCGGAAAATAATCTTTTTTAATTTCAGCAAACAATAAATAATGATCACTGCTCAAAAGTACATCTATCACTGGCATCTGCATTTGTTCCCATTCTTTCAAGGCTTCTCCTTGAAAATTAAAATAAAAACAATTCCATTGAAAATTTGGTGAAAAATTAAATTCGATATATTGATTCGCCTCGTTTTTTATAAAAAGTTCAAAGCATGTTTTTTCCCATAGCTTGAGATGGCGAGTCTTATCAGGGGCCGATTCACCCAGTTCTATCAAAGAAAGTCCCTGGCGAATCCGGTAGCTAATAAAAATTGATTCTGTATTTTGATTGATCTCAACTTCAATCCCTATTTCAGGGAAATGAGTATTTTTAAGTCCAAAGGGAACAAGTTGAAATTTTGCCATCGCTTGGTCTCCAAAAATATTAATTGACCTCTAAAAAAATAGGGCAGTGATCACTTCCTAAAACTTCAAAATGGTGTGCAACAGATTTTACTCTAGATAAAAGATTTTTTGTTGCAAAAAAATAATCTAAGCGCCATCCAATATTTCTTTCTCTGCAGTCGCCTCGGTATGTCCACCAAGTGTACTGATCGGGAAGGCCCGGGTGAAAATGCCTAAAGACATCTGTAAGTCCGCCGTCTTGCATTTCATCAATAAAGGCGCGTTCATTGGGCAAAAAGCCAGTTGTTTTACTATTGGCCTTGGGGTTTGAGAGGTCTATTTCACAATGAGCAGTATTAATATCACCTGCAATAATAATTTCTTTATTGGTTTTTTGGTGAAGTTCGTGGGCAAGGGCCACTACTCGTCGTGAAAAATCTAATTTAAATTCTACGCGCCCATGATCTCGCTGGCCATTGGGGAAATAGCCGTTTAAAAAAATAATATTTTCAAATTCAGCATAGATCAATCTGCCTTCGGCATCGTATTCTGGAATACCAATTCCGCGCTCAATGCTAATAGGAGTGCATGTCTTCTTAATTAACAGGGCCGTGCCGGAATAGCCCTTTTTTTCAGCGGGATTTAAGTGAACATTATAGAGGTCACTCCATCGTTCAATAAGTGCTAAGACATCTTGCTGAGTGGCCTTTATTTCCTGTAAAGCAATTACGTCAGGTAAAAATAACCTAAACCATTCTTCAAAACCTTTAGTGGACACAGAGCGTAAACCGTTTACATTCCAGCTTGTAAATATCATTTATTTCCTTTATTGTAATTTTTACCTTATTTCTAATCTATATAAATTTCTTGTTTAAGTTGTCTATATTAAATGTTAAGATAGTCTGAAGATTTCATACTTAACAGTTTAGAAATCGTTTAAGTTTAAATAAAATCTATAAAAATAGTTCGGAGGAACACACCATGAGATCATTTAAAAATATCGCAACTTTAATACGAACCAAGAGAATTGGACACCCAAAAAACTACTCTCAGTCCGATTTATCACTACTTTTAGGATACAAAAATGGCCAGTTCATTTCAAACGTTGAACGCGGATTATGTAATGTTCCTTTAAAAATGATGAAAAAGATTTCTGAAGTTTTGGACATCAATCCAGATGAATTAAAAGCTTCAATCCTTAAAGACCACGAAGAAACATTAACTAATTACTTCAACAAAGCTACTCCTGCTAAAAAAGTCTCAACTAGAGATCTTTCAAACGCAGAAGTTGTCTAGTTTTAGATAAGATTTTTATATTTCAAGTAGTCATCTAGCGACCCAGCACTTTCTTCTTTATCATTTTTAAAATCGGCAATGTCCTGAGAATGAAGAAAGTGTGGATCTGCCCACTCAGTTGGTGGTGGTGGGTTATCACCAATGACGGGTAATTCATGATTCGTTGTGTAAATATTGTCGGGGTTCAGGCCATTATTTCTTTTTTCAAATAGCTCTCGTGCCGCAGGTGCCAAGCGGTCTTCAAAATCTCGAATATCATTTAATGTATTATAAAAATTTCTTTCTAATTTATGTTTTTGTCCGTGATCAGCTCGGTAAAAGAGGTCATGATATTTTCTTCTGGCCACAAGATGCTGGTCGAGAAGATTTAAGTATTTCTCGTAGATGCGTTCAATATTTAAGCCTTGAGGTCCATTGTTGTTATTATTTTGGTTTTGGCCCTGAGGCTGGCCCTGACCTTGTCCTTGATTTGGATTTCGAGGGCGATTATTATTATTATTTCTATTAGGGCGTCTACGTTGTCCACCACCAGATCCTTGAGCATTTTGTCCCTGCGCAAGACCTGGCTGTGCCTGTTGGGCAGCTTGTCCTTGTCCTTGACCTTGAGGTCTTGGAGCTTGGTTATTGGTGTTGGCATTGGGATTAGCGTGGGGGCGTCGTCTTGAAT
>JAURXW010000123.1 GCA_030654205.1 Bacteriovorax sp. | reverse complement strand
TTTCAAGCTCGTCATCATCACTCTCAAATTTAATTAAAGGTGAGTTAAGTGAATCGTTAATAACTCCAAAAGGACTTTGGCGGTCATTGATTAACATCGTTTTGGTAATATATTGGGGTATCTTAGAAGATAAAAAATTATTAAGTGAAATATTAGTAATGGCGTTATTTTTGTCGATGGCGTTGTCTTCTTTTCCATTCATCGCATTAATTAAATGGTGTGCCCAGATACCGTGCTTAGCCTTTGCCGAAGAAAATGATCGTTCTCCTGGATAGCAAGAAAGAAAAAATGAATGTCCCGGGAAATCTCTAACTAATTCTGAAAATTCTTTTTCATTTAAATTACCAGCTGCTGATCGAAGTTTATTAATTGATTTTAATTCTTCAGCTGAAGAATCGATGAAAATAAAACTTTTTGAGCAGCCTTTAGTTCTAAGTGGTATAAGTAAAATTTCCTGAAGGGCCAGTGAGCTTTCTTCAAGGTTGGAGTTATCCGTATCCCAGCAAGTAATTCTATTTTGTGATTTTGCATTAAAACCATGACCGACATAATAAAAATAACATTCATCACCATCATTCATTTTATTCATTAAAATTTCTAGAGAATTTTTTATATTACCCACATCAGCGGCTTCGTTCGTTAGAAAAATTAGATTTTTATTTTCAATATAAAGTTGGTCTATAAATGCAGTCTTGATTGAATTCGCATCATTCAAGGCAAATTCAATATTGCTAAGTTGAGGCAAAGTTGAGTTAGAGTATTCTTCAATTGCGATGATAATTCCAAATTTCGTCATATTTATCTACCTAAAGGATTAACTTGATAAGTTTTGATTATAACTTTTTCCTTCATTTAATGTATAGGCTTTCCAGGATTATCTAGAAGATAATTTAAAAATGAAAAAGGTATCTTCGCCTCAGAATTTTTAACTTTATAGCAATGATGAAGTAAATAATGTACAATTTTGACATATTAATAAAACTTTCAGGATCGACTAAGAATGATTGATAAAAAAATATTTATCCATTGGCTATGTGCTTTTTTTTTAGCTTCATTTGTTTTATCCAGTGGGCACTTTAAATCTGAAAGCAATGATTCTAAATATTATACAGATCTTGTTGTTCGGTATCAAAATCAAGACTGGCAATCGATTATTTCTCCTAAGTGGGGCGTAAATTATTGGGGGTTTGAGCCCAGTTCGTATATGAGAGACCAATTTCCAGGGCAGTTAATTTTAGGTGTTTCCATGTCTAAAATAGGAATACCAGCTGAGCAATCATTGCATATTTTGGAGATGGCATTTCAAATCCTTTCAATTTTTCTTTTGGTGAATATCTCCTTACAATTTATCTCCTATGAATATGCTTCTGCCCTTTTTTATGGATTACTCCTAACTCCATTGGCATTTTCTTACAACATCCGAGCAAATCACGAGCTAGGAATTATGTTCTTTAGTTTTCTTGCTCTTTACTCAGGATTAAAACTTTCAAAAAATGGTTTATGGGGACTAATTGTCGCTATTTCTTGCACCATGCTGTTAATGATAAAGGGGCCTTTTTTTATTTTTGGATTTGCGCTTTCATTTATTGGGTATTTATTTTCAAAAGAAAAGCCTAAGTTTCTCAGCATGGCCTTGACCTTGTTTTTTTCCGCTGTCTGTATTGTTGCTGTTACCTATACTTATGAAATATTATTCAAAAATGTAACAGGTGAGAGTTTTATAGCTGAATTTTATAAAATTCAATTTCAACAAAGGGCAATGCTTACTTCATATGCGCATACGATGCTGGTTCAAAAAATATTAAATCTATATTATTATGTTTGGCATTATGTTGTTTATTCACTTATTTGGAGTTTGTTTGTTTTATTGATAGTTTTAAAAAATATAAAAAAAATAGATTTTCAAGAAAAATTAAAAAAATTCCTCAAATCTCCATTGTCTAAGTGCTTACTTTCATCAGCGTTTGTATTTTGTTTTTTATTTTCCTTGAGTGATCGAACCGCAAGTCGATATGTATTTCCCGCATATTATTTATTTTCTGCTTGGAATATATTGTTACTGTTGCATTTGTCAGAAAATTTTAAAAAAATTCAAGCTCAAGTGATATCGGTTGGTTTGCAATTCTTAGCTCCTTTATTGTGGCTATTTAATTTTGCACTCCATTTTTTTAAATTTTAATTTTTTTCCCAACTAATTCCTCAAAGTTAAATGTTTTCTCAGGTGCTTTAGTATAAACATACATTGGGCATTTGATTTGAATAATTTGGTTATGTTTAAATAGTCGAGAAATGACTTCTTTACTTATTTTATATTCGCTATTAAGCAACATTTTACCTTCAATGTTAAATAATGGCCGAGACAATACCATGCCATCTTCCATGTCTGTCATATGAATTTTTGTTTCATTAAAAAACATTTCTAACTTAAAATCTTTTAAAATAATTTCATTAAAAAGATCTAAGACTTCAGCATCAAATCTTTTCCCTTTTTCTGCCACCATAGAGCCAAGAATTTCTGTCAATGTTTTTGCTTTTTCGTCAAGTTCGCGATCAAATTCTTTATTCACTTCTTTATCAAAAAAATCGACAATTGCTAAAATCTTACTCTCAAGTGGAATGCTACTGGCGCCTTCTTCATCGAGACGTTTATGGTGATAGCGTACAATATTAGCAGCTTCTTTTAATTCACTAAAGCTTGCTAAGAGATTGGCACCCAGTTCTGAATGATCTGCTTGGGCCACGAGTTCAAAAAGTTTTCCAATATCATGATACATTCCCGCATAATACAAATTTTTTTGGGTGTCATTGGGCAGTTTCATTGATTTTCCAATATAAGCCACTAATTGAGAGACTCGTTTACAATGATTTCCAATCTTACTAGAAGTTAAATTAATAATGTAGTTTAAGTGCTGGTGCTGTTCTGCTCTCATAAGTTCAGAAAGTTTTTTTGTATCAGTTTTATCGTAAGTTTCAATAGGTAAAATACTATCAAGGAAATTATCTCTTTCAACTTGCAAATTTAAATTTTCAGGCAATATTGTTATCGTTTGAACAGTAGGCTCAGGAGCTAGGGGTCTTTCTTCAATCTGAATATTTGTTAATTTTAAATCTCTGTCGTGCTTTACTATTGAGTCTTGAATAATTGCGAGCAATTCTTTATCTCTCCAAGGCTTACTAACAAAGCGGTATGCTTCACTTTTATTTATTATTTCTAATAATGACTCTTGGGTGACATGGGCACTTAAGACAAGTCGAACGCTATCAGGTGATACTTCTTTTACAACTTCTAAAAAATCGGCTCCATTCATTGTGGGCATTCGGAAATCACTAATAATAACTTTATATTTATTTTCTCGAATTAATTCTACGGCTTTAATGCAATCAGTTTCAACATCAACTTCAATGTCATGCTGTTTAAAAAATCTTCGTAATGAAAACAAGATAAAGGCTTCATCATCCACAAATAAAATTCTATTTTTATTTTCTTCTTCAATTTCTAGTTGAGCCTGTATCATACTACTCCCTGGTCAAGAAATTTTGAAATAACATTACGGAAATCGTTCAGCGATATTGGTTTAATGAGATAATCTTGAATTATTTTTAAGTCCATTGCATTTTTAATAAATGTTTCTTCAGCGTAGCCGCTAATAATAATAAGACAAATCTCATTGTTCTTTTCCCTAACAATTTTTAAAAAATCTAACCCAGTTTCTTGTTCAAGCCTGTAATCGGATATAATTAAGTCAATTTTGTTACCATCAATAATTTTTTGCGCATCTGAGGAATTTTTGGCAAAATACCCATTTACTCCTAATGGTCTCAACATTCTTCGGTAGGTGTTTAGGATTGCTTCTTCATCATCTAGGAAAAGAATATTGGACATGTTTACCTCTGCTCTTTTGGTAAAAAAATACAAAACTCAGTTCCTTTTCCGATAGTGCTTTCAACAGTAATATCTCCCTTGTGCTTTTTTATTATTCCATAGCTTATCGACAAGCCTAATCCTGTTCCTTGACCAGTCGGCTTAGTTGTAAAAAATGGAGTAAAAAGTTGATCTAAGTTTTCCTGCGAAATCCCTTTACCGCTATCTTTTATCGACACAATAATATTATTTTCTGATTCTTTGGTACTAATTTCAATTAGTCCAAAATCTTCAATGGCCTGAGCACTATTGACTAGTAGGTTTGTTAAAACTTGTATGATCTGTCCGGCGGATCCACGAACTGGTGGGAGGCTTTGAAAATTTTTAGTAATTTTACATTTATGCTTAAGTTCATTAGAAACAAGTCGCAGAGATGTTTCTATGCAAGTATTTATATCGAATTCTTTAATGTCGCCATCATCGGCCCTAGAGAAAGTTTTAAGACCATTAACAATTTCTTTAATTCGGTCTATTCCCTCTAGAGATTCATTCATAAGCATAGGAGTATCTTGAAGGATGTAATCTATACTTTTTTTTAATTTTGTAATATCAGTTTCGTTTTCAGTAGGATTTTCTAATCTTTTTATATATTGAATTATTGTCGTGAGGTATTCCTTTAAAACTTCGGAATTGGTTAAAAGAAAACTTAGTGGATTATTGATTTCATGAGCAATTCCAGCAGAGATTGTTCCAAGAGAGGCCATTTTTTCCGATTGGATAAGTTGAGATTTTACTTCTTTTAATTTTTTGTAGTTTTCCAGAAGCTGATACTTGGATTTATGCTTTTGAAG